>NZ_JABXPR010000005.1:0-98395 GCF_014103415.1 Citrobacter sp. RHBSTW-00671 | reverse complement strand
TTATGTTGCACGGAAGGAGCAAATGGCACAGAAACAGGTATTGCAGTTTTCTGAGCATAAAACTATACTCCCTGCATAGAGCAACAGCTTCTATACAGTTTAAGTAGGCCCCGTTAATCTTCTATCCCGCCAAGAATGGAAAGATTATCGGGGTTTTTGCTTTTCTGGCTCCGGGTAGACACCTCATCAGAACCAGTTCCCTGCCACCTTACGGCGTGGCCAGCCATCAAAATTCTTTATACGAACAGGAATTTAGCATTCAAAGACAGTTCGATCAAGAAACGTGACTACTCACCTAACAATTCTCGTTTTATGAGTAGCTCTATCGCTTCAGCCTGAGTTAACCCATTTTCCTGACAAAATGCGTCCAGTTTATCTTTATGAGAATTCTGAATGAACACATTTACAGGTTTATGGGTCTCCCTTTTACGGGATACCGAACGCATTTTCCTCTCACTTACACTAAGAGGCGTACCTTTTCGGTAAGCTCGTTTCGATGAGGAAGTTACTGCATTTTCGACCTGCGACATCTCTGCCTCCTCAAGGATCAAATCAGGATCTTTGCAGAGAGTACTACAGATTCCTGAAATCAGCGACTTACTTTATGAACGTAACCTGTGTTGGCGCACGGTTTACGTTTCAGGATCGTTTCTGGGGATGTCAGTACGTCTGTTTCCAGTCCGTTCCCTGCGCCCAGCGGGATGTCCAGTGGTTCAGGTAGCTGCGGGCTAAGGCCGGGTCATCCCAGACGACAAGCACGTTCTCCGAATTCGAACGGTCTGCAGCCTGGCTGAAGTTAAATGAGCCGACCTGGGTGTTGCGGCCATCAACGACGATCACTTTGTCATGGAGAATTTTGTAGGCACTGACTGTACGAACCGGAATACCAGCACCAACCAGAATGTTCATGGCTGCTTTACTGGCGTTGTTGTTCTTTCCGGTATTAGCTTTCCAGTCCAGAACCACGCCCACATCTACGCCCCGACGTTTTGCCCTGACAAGTGCCCTGGCCACCTCCGGAGAGGTGAAGGAATAGCCCATCAGACGGATTTCCTGTTGCGCGGTCTCAATTGTCTTAAGAACCAGCTGGAGAGCTGTACCTTCCGGAGAAAATCCTGCCTCAACGGTGGCTGCGTAAGTATTCGGTACTGGCGCGCACAGAACCAGACCGAGCAGGCCGGGCAGAAACCATCGGCACATATGTTTTTTAGGCATTGCTTGCATGGTATTTCCTTCGCTGGATGTATTCAGAAACGCCGGAATCGGGGGAAACTCGTTTTTCCCCGATTGCCGGGGTTGGACAACGACGCACTGCGGAGGCGTCAGGCCGTTTAGTTGAACAAACCAGGATCAGGCGGAAGTTTTTTCGGCCCTCAAGCTTTGTTCCCCTCGATCCATTGCGGGTAGTCCTTGCTGATATCGCATCGCAGCGTTTTATTGCCAACGCTGATGATGTAACCCGGAGAATACTTCTTCTCACCATCGCTACAGCGGTTATCCTCCTTCAGGCTGTTTGCCTTTATCACCTCCGCCAGAATCTGTCGCAGAAGCACGTTAGTCGTGACCTGCTCAGCCACTGCGGTAGGCTCTGCCATAATTTGTTCAGGTAGTTCTGAATAGATAAGTACAGGCCCTTTTGACGAAGCAAACGTCGGCCCGCTTAATGACAGGCAACCGGAGATAACCGCAGATAAAACGATTTGCTTATTTTTCATGTGAATTCCTTTTGTTTGATTGAAGCAACAGTAAAGACAGGTCAGAGAACACTGACCAGAAAACCAATACACAGCAGATGGAGGGCATACGCTGGTGCAAACCACCGTCCGGCCTGCAGGCGTCGCCCGGGAGCCGGTACCAGGCCGTGCACACAAAACAGCACAGTCAACGTCAGCAGTACGCCGGAGAGCATCATCACATCACCGTGACGGGCATTAAGCAGGGCTACCAGCAACAGCCAGACAGCAAACAGGGCTGGCCGCAGTGAGTCCCGGACCTGCCAGATAAGAACCGCGCCGGCGAGCATCAGCAGACCGGGTATACCGTAACTGGCAGAGCTAAGCGGCAGATACCCCACCAGGGCTGAAAACGCCGCAACGCCATTAAACACGGACGCAGCCTGCAGGAATCGAGCCACCTGCATAACTACGGCGAAGGCGAACAGGATATTCAGTTGCCACCACATGAGTCCGGCTTCCCTGAAGGCCAGCCAGTAACCCGGCTGGGCCATGAATGCCACTAGCCACAGGTGGTTGAGGCTGTGCTGACGCAGGGTTTTGCCTGCCATGTTGCAGCCGCTGACCAGCGCAAACAGGGGGAATGCACAACGCCCGGCCATGTTCAGTAAGGGCATCTCCAGCTGGAAGGCAGTGGCGATGTGGTCCCCCACCATTGCCATAAACGCGACCATCCGGATGACATCGCGCTGCAGCGCGGAGAAATTCAGGACCGGCCTGAAAGGATGCAGGGCAACAGATTTCCCCGGACTCATGTCGCAGTCTCCGGTCGTTGTGCACAAAGGTGTGCCCTGACGCGCTCAGCCAGTAGCTGCTCATCATCGCCACGCAGCAGCGGGATACCAGCCTGTTTCAGCACCTCATCCAGCAGCAGGTCACGTCGCTGACGTTTCGGCGCCTGATGGGAACGGTCGTCCAGCTCCACTGCCACAATGATTCTTCCGGTGCGGTCCGTGATAACCACATCGCAGTGCCACTGCGATACCAGGCGGAACAGTTGCCACCATTCACGGCTCCCGGACTTACGGTCGGGCGCCACTCTGACGATATCGGCCACTCGAACCTGCGGACACAGCCGCCACTGGCGGGTATCGGTCACCCTGTCGAGCCGGCGCAGAAAACGCTGCTCCCGCTCCGTCATCAGCTGACCGGCACTGACGAACGACGGTCGGCGGCACAGCAACAGTTCAGTTTTGCCCGGCCGAATCCCTTTTTCTCGCAGCATCTGCAAAAGCGGATGCCGGGCCGAACCGGCCTGCCTGAGCAATACCACAAATCCGGCGAGCAGAACGGCAATGATGAATATTCCGGTAAACATACACATATCCTCCCTGAATCAGTCCCCACCGAGCGTTTTTTCCAGCTCAATGTCTTTTTCCGGTACATTCGCCACCCACTCACGCTCGGTACGCAGCATCTGTTCGCGCACCTGCTGGCGGATACCCCGACCGTCTGCCACCGCTTCCTGAATAGCCTCTTCCAGCTCACTTTCTCCCCGTGCTGTACCGTCACGCAGCCGACGTTCTTCATCGGCAGACAACCGTGTTTCGGGTCTGGTGCTCTCCTCACCCGGCACTGCCGGCAGCAGTTCCTGCCGGGCCTGCTCCGCCAGCTCCCGGGCCGCTTTTTCCTGTGCCTCTGCCAGTTTCTGCTGCTCATCCGGAGGCAGCGTAATGGGGTCTTCCGCTTTCGCCGCCGATTCAGCCTCCGCCACACTGCGCACTGTTCGTGCAACCTCATCAGGTTCCATGATTCGTCCCCCGGTCAGGCGGGCTGCATTGAGCAATCGTTCTTCACCGTGCAGGCGTATCACCACCCCGCTCTCCGGGTTCTCCTGTGCCAGGCGCAGCGCCGTCTGTGCATCATCAGCAATGAGTGTCTGTCCGTTACGGCTCGCCTGCAGGCCGGCGAACTGCGCATCCTCCCCACCACGCAGCCGGGACTCATCACTGAGCACCACGCACATTCCGTCATCCTCAATCCGGATTTCGGTCAGCAGTGCCCCGGCTTCTTTTCCGTGACGGGTCCACGCCGGCAGGGCTACATAAGGTGTCGGGTATTTCCTGCCGGCAGCAATGAAGCGCGCCATTGTTTCGCCCTCAAGGCCGTTTTCCGCCAGAACCCTGCGTCCCAGTGCTGTTTTATCCAGTCGTGAGGCGGTGGCCAGCAGTCGGTTGCCGGTGTCGGATTCGTGGTCACTTTTCTGGTGCAGCAGGTCGTGAGCGGTCTGTCCGGCATTTGAGTGCCGGGCATCGGTACTCCAGCCAGCCAGATCGTCGGTATAGACCTGCACATGCTCCTTTGCGCGTGACAGCGTCACGTAAGTGGACTCCAGAGACGCCATTCTTTTCCTGCCACCTTCGGTACCGGTCAGGGCAATGGCAAAGCGTTCACTGGCCCCCTGCACGCCATACACCGTCAGGGCATAGGCGAGGTCAATATGACGGTCCTCCGTCATGGCCTGCGGGTCGACAATTTTCTCTTGATCTCCCTGGCGAAAGCGGATGGCCCCGTCGTCAGTGAACCCGGCCACCTCCCACAGGCTGTTGGCCACATAGCCGCGGTCGGTGTCCGAGCGGGTAAAGCGCACCCTGTCCCCCTGGCTGATCGTCAGATCGCGGGGTGTGAAGAGGGAAATATCCTGTGCAGTGTTCTGCTGAGGAGAGATCAGCACCGACTCCCCGTCAGCATTACGCAGCGTGACCACGGCGTCCTGCATATCCACCTCCGCCACAGTCCAGTAGCGCTCGTTCATCATGGCCACGGCGCCGGTGTACTCAGCAAAGGTTTCAGCCGCACGCAGGGCGTTGTCAGGCACCCGGAGCGGCTCCAGGACGGTGAACGTGCGTTCTTCAGCACCTGTATCGCCTTTCTCATGCCGGGCGGCATGTATGGCATCATTGATGGCATGACGGTCGGCGTTGAGTTCTGCCACAACCAGCGTCTGCTGCTGCGCCTCCGGGGTGCGCCCCATCCAGTCATCCCGGATGGCTTCAATGATGTCGGTCCGGACCAGTGACAATTGCTCTGGTGTCAGTGTCTGTTCACCGGCGACAGGAGTGTCCTGCTCCTGGTCCTTTTTCGGCGCACGGATTTCCATGACGGAATTCCCGGGCACCCAGGCTCCTTCCTGACGTGGTACCTGTTGCGGGCTGACGTCATCCACCTGGCGCAGTGATGTATCAACCTGACCTGCGATGATGCTTTCAATCGCCGGGCGCAGCGCCGGGGTCTGGCGGACAATCTCCTGCATCACCACCGTATCGATGGCGCTGCGCTGCTGCACCAGGCGGAACGGCAGACCGGTTGAGATGGCCTGCAGCTGTGCGGTATCCCCGCTGGAGACCATTCGTCCGCCGCCTGCGGCAACCAGCTGATAGAGCTCGGCCATATCACGGTTACCCACCATCGAGCTCTCATCAGTCAGGAACAGGACATTGCGGAAGTCCGGTGTTTCCCCGGCTTGTATGGCCAGCCGGGTTTCACTCAAAAAACTGGCGAGCGTTCGTGCCTCCACCCCGGCCTCACACATCTCATGCACGGCCCGGTGCGTGGGTCCCAGACCAATGACCTGCGGGCGCACGGATTCAGACAGGGTGTTCAGGGCACCCATCACCGCCCGGAACTGGGTGGTTTTCCCCACACCGGCATACCCCTGAATGGCCATAAAGCGGTCGGTGTTTTCCAGCACTGTCCGCGTGGCCTCCCGCTGGCCTGCCGTCAAACCGGCCAGCACTGAGGCAGGCGTCAGCGCCATCAGGGGCTGTACCGCATCCTTACCCTCAGCAATATGGCGGATGATGGTCTTTTCCATCTCATACGCCACTCGCGGAACCAGCACCCTGTTTCCCGCCCCGGAAACTGAATCCAGTTGTATCAGATCCCCACTGTCCACCTGCCGGGCGATTTCAGTCCGGACATCAGTCAGCGGCTGGCCGGATTTTACCGCTTCTGACAGCAGGGCAATTTCACTGAGGTGTACCTGTCCTTGCTGCGCGCGCGGGATGGCCAGACTCACCGCCTGCTCAGCATCCGACATCAGGCGGTCACGACTGGCCTGTATAGCAGTATCCAGATTTGCCTCGCCGGTCGACTGACGGACCTGGTCACTGGCCAGTCGCACGGCAGACACACTCTCCACTTTGCGTGCTACCTGCCGGCCTTCCAGCGGCGTATAAATCCGGATGTCGCTGCCGCTCTGCGCCAGCGCGTTCAGGGTCTGTTTATTAAGCCCGCGCGGACCGACGGCGGCCAGTACCGTGCGCGACGCGCTGGTACCCGCTCCGGTCCCTTCCACATAGTCATGGGCCAGCTTCACGGCCCGTTCAGTGGGCAGACGCAGTTCCCGGTCGCCGCTGCGCAGCCGTACCACGCCATTTTCCAGCCCCGCCACGGTGAACTGCTCTTTCGCTTTGATGGCTCCCTTCAGCTCTCGCCCCAGCGCCCTGACGCGGTCCCCTTCAGAAACCTCCAGTGTCCGGCTGCGGTACAGGCTCCAGCTGCCGTCCAGTTGCGTCACCTTCAGGGTCAGCCTGGTGCCGTCTTCCCCCTGCAGCACCAGGCTGTTGGTGGCCTCAGCCACCCGGTCAATGGTGTGCCGCGTCATTGTTTTCTTCTCAGCGTCCCACTGCTCCATCACCATCCCGGGCCGGTAGTTATCGCGCTGATGACGGGTTTTGCTGTCCAGCCACACCGGCTCCAGTACCCGTAGTGTCACCTGCTCCCGGCCCAGCTCTCCGGCCTCACGCCGCGTATCCCGGATAACCTCCGTCAGTTGCTGCTGTTCCCGGGTACCGGTCACCTGGGCCACGACATCCCGCCCTTCAGCAGACAGGCGCACGTACTCTTGCGCCAGCTGGCCATAACGGCTCCGTTTATCCGCCTCGCTGACCAGTCGTACCTCCGGCAGCTGCGTGCCGTAAAACCGGTACTGGGGAATATCTGCCTCTTTCAGCACCGACAGGGCATTGCCCGTTCCCTGCCGGTTCTCCGTGTCCATAAATATCAGCTGCGCCCCGGCGCTGAGCGCCTTTTCCTGCAGCAGCACGGTTTCTTTCAGCGACAGTCTCTCCGCCCGGTCAACGATAACCGTGCCCTGCACCGGCAATACGGTGTCTGCATTCATCTGCGAGCGCAGCATTACATGGCCTGCCAGATGCGGGCTTTCTGACAGAAACTGGCCACTGCGACCGTCGGCTGCAATCACCATCACCTCACGGCCCTGTGAGCGGGCCATCATGGCCACATCTTCCGTGCGATCACGCAGGGTCTGCGCGCCTCCGCGACCGCTGAGAATGGCCACAGGGCTTTTATCCTGCGACAGCACAGAGACAGCATCCCCGGCAGGTATATCGCGCTCCTGTGCCCGTTCAGGAAAGACCAGCACGGTTTGCTCCGCAACAGCCGTACGCGCCAGCTGATGGACGCTGAGTTCGTTCAGCAGGTGAATATCGGAAGTAAAAATACCCTTTTCACGGTCAAGCGGGATAAGTCGCTGCCCTTCAATCGCGGCCTCAATGCCGGCACGAGCCTGCTCAAACAGACCTGACGCTGACGGCAGACGACTGACCGTGCCGGCCAGCATTTCCGACCAGGTAAACTGGACCTTTTTGTCCGACAGCGCGGAGATTGTGTCGCTGACCGCCTTCTGCACCAGTTCGTCAGCTGCTTCGCCGGAAGACGCGATCCCCGGCTGGCCCGGCGCCCGCATCCCCCCCTGGCCAGCAACAACAGAACCAGTAATTTCCACACGCGCCTGCGCCTGACTGATGTAATGTCCGATATCAAATTTTTCGTCCGTTAAGCGTCGGCGCCAGTCGGCTTTCAGCAAATCCGGGTCAGCCCAGGCTTTAGCCTGTCGTGTATCGAGTGCGGCAACATCACGCGATTTTGCTGACGCATCAGGCCCGGCGGCTTCCCGAATTGCCTGACTGCGCGAGGAAAAGATGTCCACCGGCACATCCTTCAGCTCCCACAGGCCATGTTTACCCGCCGCCACCGTTTCGAATCCCATCGACTCAATGTCTTCACGTAAGGCAGAACGGTACAGGTTTCCCAGCGCTATCTTGGTGGCGTACAGATTCTCAGAAAAGCCAGTTTTCATCCGGGTATCGCTGGCCAGAGACCGCCATTTTTCATCGGCGAATGTCGCATTAAAGACCAGGGCGTGGGTGTGCACCTGCGGGTCCAGGTCCCGGGAGGTGTCATGGTTATACAACGCAGCCACCATACTGCCAGTCAGCACCGTTTCCGTTTTTCCCTCCTGCGTGATGCGGGCGCTGACCAGTTGCTCCACCTCCTTCATCACCACCGCCACGGCCCGGTTATGCGCCTCAATAAAACGCCGATCTTCCCCGACCAGCGCCATGACGGACACACTTTTGGGGGCGGAGAACGTCAGGTCATAGCCACTGCGGTGTTTGTTGACACCATCCACCATCCGGGACAGGTCACTGCCATCAGGCAGTCTGCCCTGGCGGACCGCATCCATATCGGCGCTGGCCACTTCCCCCTTCAGGCCCAGCTTCTCCGCGCCTTCCCCCATCCAGCGGGAATCCAGTGAACCGCTGGCATAGTAGTTGTCTTCGTGGCTGTAATAGCCCGCATCACCCTTGATGGAAGAAATGGAGAGCATCAGTATTCCCTCCCGTCATCCATCTCATGCGTTTTATCTTTCGCATGGTTAATGTTGACCTCTTCCCTGCGGGTCATATCGCGAGTCTGGTGTGAGGTCTGAGCCCATGCCTCATACGCTGCGAAATCCACAACCTCACCGTCGCTGTTCAGGCCCGGGGGAATATCCTGTGGTAAATCCTGTTCGATATCCCGCTCAGTCCCTCCGGTCGAGGCTGAGGCGCCTTCAGCGGCAACTGCAGTGGAAGCCGTGTTTTCGGTATCTGCATCGCCGGAAGCACCCTTTGTCTGCAATGGCCACGTCGCAGGAGGCGTGTTCGCTTCCGCAAGAACAGCAGCCACCAGGTCGGCAGAAGGGGGAGGAGTATTCGAAAGATTACCCTCCGGTATAAACGCACCGCCCGGAACAGCCTGAATTAACGATTCTCCCTCAAACAATCCGGCAAACTTGTGCCGTTCTTCTTCACTACGGCGCCGAATTTCATCCTCAAGCGTCTGGTCGAGACTGGTCTGCACATCCCGCAACAGCAGAGCGTCAGCCACTTTGGGCATCGCCTCATACTTCATTGTCAGTTTCACGACCGGATAATTTCCCGGCAGGGTGACAAAACACTGCAGGTCGTTCAGGGACTGCACATCGGAATAACTGACGATACTGACGCGTTCTTCTTCCTTGCCAAAAGAAATCCCGTCACGCACCTGTTCATGACCAAAGCTGGTCTGTTCACTGAATTTTTTTCGCCAGGTTTCCCCAATATCTTCCTCCACAAACTTCGCAATCTGGGCGCTCGGGGAACGGAAGAAGAACTTGGTATTCAGCAGGTCAAACAGCCCTGCAGCCGCTTTCGGGCCGTAGATTTCTTCCATCTGAGCTTCGTTCTGAAAACCCAGCACAAAACAGCCGCCAAACTTACGCGCTTCGGCAATGATGCGCGGTAGCGTGGCCAGTTTGTGCAATGAAGGCAGTTCGTCATAGAAAAACCAGACGCGTCGCTGACGGTTTTCCCCCATCGCCAGCAGACTGGTGGCGGCAATACTGAGCCACATGGAAATCAGCGGCTTGAGCGACTCATGGTTCTGTTCATCAGAGGTAATAAACAGCCAGCCATTCTTCGATTTATCAGCCTGGCCCTTCATCCATTCCCGTATGGTGAATTTCTCCCGGCCCGGACGATCGATGCCCTGTAGGTATCGCATCGCCTTGACATAGTTGGTCAGCACACTTCGGATGGAGATGGCTGTCTTCTCAATCTTACCGTCAACCAGCGTGGAGGCCGGTGTACCGGCAAGGAAAGACCGCAACTGATCCAGCTTTATGGCCAGAAGTGTACGGAGAAATTTGTTGTAGCTGCGGTCTTTATCCTGGCGCATGCGCTCTGCGCCTTCAGCAAAGATAGTACGCGCACTGCCTTGCCAGAACGGGTCTTCGCCACTGCTGGCAGGTATTAACGTTGTTGCCGCATTCTCCAGTTCGGAGATGTCCCGGCACTCCTCCCACATGTCCCAGTTAGGACAACGGGCATCTTTTGCGTTAAGCACCTTGTCCCGTGATTCGTCATAGAAGTCTTCAACAAAAGTGCAGCCTTTATCGTAAATAATCACCAGGTCACCACGGTCACGCAGCTGCTTCAGGATCTTACGCATTAACTGGGACTTACCGGAGCCGACCGTCCCGTGCATGGCGAAGTTTTGGATTTCAGAATCGAGTTTCAGCGGCAGGCCATCGATACGGATATCGGATGCTTCTCCGCGTTTTTTCATCATCCGGGCGACTTCCTTTGGCGATTCGCAGAGTACCCGGCCCCCGATAATTTCATCCTCACTTTGTTTACGGCCAGCACGCCCGAGATACCAGTACACGGCCAGAGTGGCCAGAAAGGCGATCAGTAGCGCGGCACATCCTGCAATAATCAGTTCCTGTTTCAACAATTGGCCACAGTACATGGTGTAACTGTCACTCAACACCTGCCTGGCGCTGTACTGCAGGTTATGTTCGTAATAACGGATGGTATAGACAGGCTGACTAACCATTTTTTCAGTAAAAGGCGACATTACCCGGACAAACCAATAAATAATGCCGTTGGTCAGATTCTGAATACTCATACGCATCAGCAGTACGGCAATACCAAATAATACCGTCCCCATAATAACGTAATAAGAAATCAGGTTATTTATTTGCAGGAACATTTTCAGGCGCATAAAAGCGACCTGACCGCCCTGCGTTAAGTCGCGAGGATTCAGGCTCATTATATTTTCCCGGAAGCAGGTAACCAGCAGACATGCCGGATACAGGTCTGTCTGCATGCGCTAAAAGATTATTTAATGTAATTAAATAGTGTGATGTATTTCAGGAAATGAAATTTAAAACAGGGTGGCCCGGCGGCCACCTTGAGTGTATTACAGAATATTGGCGACAGATTTCGCCAGCTGATCTTCGAGGACAGGTTTTGCTTCTTCGAATTTCAGGTTAACTTTATTGGCAGATGACACGATACGGGTCTGGTATTTATGCTGATTACCGGTCTGCGTGCTGGTCTGCACTTTATATCCAGAAGTACCCTGTTTCAGGGCGGCGACATTATCGGTCTGCACGCTTGCGGTGGTTTTTTCAGAAATCTGAATATCCGTCACCATCGTATAGTTGATATCTTCCACCATCGCGTCAGCGGCCATTCCCACCAGGCCCGCCGCCAGGCCAACACCTAATGTCGCGCCGGCAGAACTGGAGTTATAACCGGTGATCCCCGCACCTAATGCAGCGCCCGCTATCGCGCCTTCGTATCCCTGGCTCAGGAACCCCTGGGCGGTACGCAGGTCCATTTTATCGGCTTTCAGGACATTGGCCTGAATCCAGTAGTGTGCGCTGTCCGGTGATGACGTGATGGTATAGCCCTTATCCTGAACAGCTTTGGTCACTTTCGCCTGCAGGCCGGACATGTCTTTGTCAGAGGTATTTTTTATCTGGAGATACACGGTTTTCTGTGAGGACGGCTCCAGCCAGATAGTTTCACTCATCTGAGTTTTGACTTCGAGGTTACGTTTCTTAATCGCTGTGCTCATCGCGCCACATCCAGAGAGCACGAGGACGGAGGATAAAACGGCAGTCATTGCCATCAGCTTAACGTTGTGTTTCATATAGTTTTTCTCATTTCCATATAAGTCGCATGTTATATGCCATACCCGGAGGTACTTATTGTTATTACTCCACACATTCAATGTGTGTATAGTTAATGTACAGGCAGAAGCACAACCACATCAACACTATGGTTGTACTTTGCGAATTTTCAGAGTGCGTCACAAAATCAGACGCTTATTTTGTGGAGGCAGAAAGTAACTCTTTCACTTTAGATAAACTGCTTACCACTGCAGGGGTCATGTATCGGGATAGTGATGTCTGAAACGCTATAATCCCCATAATGTACGTTACAAACCATGCTGCACCGAATCCAACAACAAAACCATCATCTATAAAAAGCAATACAATGCCAACAGCACAATTCAAAGCAAACAGCACATGCCAATAATGTCTTACTTTCTTTATTAACAACTGAACAACTAAAGAACTTTCTTTTATTTCATCAGTTAATGACAGATACATACTAATCGGCTGATACAAAGACGCGATGAAAACAAGGCTAAAAATCGCAAGAGGCAATATAGAAAACACAAGCACTGCCAGAAGGTCACGCCATTCATCCTGATACAACAAAAAGTTCAAACTAACTAGCACTACTCCAATAAACGTTACCATGAACAATTTCCGCAGGAGAATCTTCATAACACCAGAATTCTCCGGAATATCATAGTCACTGGAAACTAATCTTTTCAGTAAATCATCAACATCTTTTTCAAGCTCTGACTTTTTCATAAATCCCTCTTACATTAAATCTTTTGATTTCTTTCCTAGCTCGTCCTTTATATCCTTAATTTTATCTTTATAATCCGTAAAAGCATCATTCTTATAGAATTTTTGCCTTTCATTTTCAGATAATTTCGCTTCATTAAAGTTTTTATTACCCTGTTCATGCTCACTCTGCAAGCGATTGTATTCTTCCTTCGGTGTATTGCCGGATGAGATCACAGTATTTTTTTCACTATTTACCTGAGATTCAGCGTGACGGCGTCTGTCAGCCACATCACTGCTGACATCATCCTGCAGTCTCACGCCGCCAGCATTTGCCCGGTTTTCCATTTGTGTCTGTTGCGTATCATATTCACTCTGCAGATTACCGCCACCAGAGGAAGCTCCCACACTTCCCATCCCCTCACCGGTACGGCCCCTGTTCTGCTCAAACTCCTGCAGCAATTGCGGCTTCATGCGGTCTTCCACAAATGCCTGCGCCAGTCTGTCACGCTCAGCACGGACTTCCGGGCTGGCCGCGTCAGAAAGCAACTGGTCAGCTTCACCCGGACGCTTACTGGTGACATACCCGACAAACTCCTGCGAGTAGTTCTGGTTAATACTGGCACTGTTGTTCTCTGCATAGCTGGCCAGCTGTGAGTATTCATGGCTGCGGGTAACCGCATCATTATACTGCGATGCCTGGCTTTTCAGGCTGGAGAAGGTGGACGACAACTGGTTCGCCAACGAGGCCGAGGCATTGTCCGTATGGCTGCCGCTGTCGGTGACGCGGCTGGAGGTCACCACGTCCATTGCATCGCGGAAATCCTTAAGCTCCTGAGCACTGAACCCTTTGCTGGTCCCGCCCTGCTGGGTCAGATCGGAACTGGTGCCGTGCGAGGAGCCGCTTCTGCCCGTATACTCACCTTTCAGATGCGCTTCCCCTGAGACTTTCCCTCCGGTCACAAGGCCGGCAACTTTGCCGAGAATCTGACGGTCTGAGTCAACAGAACCCTGCACACTGGCCCCGGCGCCAAAACTCATATCCTGACTCTTCGTTGCCGCTGCCCGAATCCCTTCCGCCAGAGTGGTATTTTCATCCCGGGCATAGCGGGAACCAATAGACTGAATGGTGTTCAGCGCTTTGGTCAGATTGCTGCTGGCAGAGGCATCGCTGCCTGTCACCGTGGTGTCGCTGTTTCCCCTCTGCTGGCTCCACTGACTCATCTGCGAGGTGGCCAAGCTGGAGGTCTGTGACAGACTGTTGCTGAGGCTCTGCGCTTCGCTCAGGGCATCACGTTGCTGCTGCTGCCAACTGCTGGATGCAGTTTTACCCAGCGCAATATCGACCGGTAGTTTTGAAATTGCTTCCGTGGTGTTGTAGACCGACTGCCCGGATGACGTCAGGGTTTTCGTCGCCCCGCTCTCAAGCTGGTTAGTCATATGACCTTCACGATGGCTGTAGTTGGTATCCCACTTGTTACCCTGTACATTCCCGGTCGTCATATTGTTATACGACCAGTTGCCGTCAATGGCCTGCGAGGAAGACTGTGTGGAGGCAGACTGAAGGGTCTGTCCCAGATAGTTCCCCGCCTGCGACACTACCCTGCCCAGTCCCATCACCAGTCCGTAGGCAATAAACGGGATGGACAATGCCAGCCAACCTGCTGTGGTCCCGATATCTGAGTAGGTATTCTGTACCTGGTCAAAGGTGGCCAGCGTCACCGGCGTGCCGTTGAGTTTGCCCTGCAGGTAGAAGTTCATCGCATGGTTCAGTATGGAGAACAGAATGGGCCACATCTGCAGATAGGCAATGGTGTAGATATAACCTTTGATAATGGTCCAGGACAGGGAACTCACCACAGCCAGCACAATCAGCACCGGGAACAGCGCCATTGTCATGCCCAGCAAAACGCTGTGCATCACCGGCAGCGTGTTTGCAGCGATGGACGCACTGGTCGCCTGAGACAGCCGCATTTTTGCCATCGATGTCTGCGTTGCGGTGTTCACCAGTCCGGCCGTATCGCCATTCTGCGCTGAAAAGCTCTCCAGACCACTGCGCAGGCCATTCATCACCACGTTCTTGCGGATGATTTCGGTGGAGGTCATGGAATTGCCGTGAAAATAGTTATAGCTGTCGCCCAGCATTTCGGTGAACAGTGCCGTACTGGCACCGTTTGTCGGCCCGAACACCTGGTTCGTGAAACCGTGCATCCGGTTAAGCACCTGCTGGAGAAACGGAAACATATTCCGGCCACTGATATCACTCGAATCAGTGTTTATTTTGGTTGTGGCCTGCTCACAGGTCAGAAAATTGCGGTTTTTGTCATACAGACCACGCAGCGGACTGGGTTTACTGAATATCAGCGCGTAGGGGTCAGTGGAATTCATCAGGTCACCAATGCTGTACTTGTTGTTCAGCATAATGTCACCCACCACGCAGTTATGAACGTAATCAGAGAACATGCGCTGAATTTCCGGCTCAGAGAACCGGAAATCACTGCTCCCCGCCGCCAGCTGCGCGCCGAACAGCATCCCGGTTTTGCTGTAAGTCAGCGCGTCCGGGCGGGCAAACACAAAATCGTAAACCTGTGCCATTCCGGCACCAATACGGGTGATCAGGCTGGCCGGGGCTGCAAGGCCGGTAGGGACATTATCCACCTGATAGATGGCCGCTGGCTCAGACAGGTCAATAATCTGCACGTTCCGCTTGTCCCCGACCAGAACGGCAATCACCAGGACATAAAACCCGGCCCATTTGACCAGGTCCATAATATTGCGTGTCCGGATATAGGTTGCCGCCCCGACAATCACCGATACGGCGGTGGCCATAGCAATCAGTGAGTCTCCGGCCCTGCTGTTAAAAAATGCCGCCACGCCATTGAGCGTATCCTGAAACCATGCCCCGCCGGCAACGGTGTAAATCGTATCAACGGCCATATTAATTCACCCTGCTGAACTGGTAGTTACCCAGCACACGGTCGCTCATCTTTGAGGAGACCTGCTGGCGGATAAAGCGGATTTGCTGCTGCGCGGAGATAAGGGCATCTTCTTTGATCTGCACTTCCATACGCAGCGAGTTAAGCGCCTGACGCGCGTCGGCCAGCCCGCTTTTCAGCTCTTTCATGTTGGCGCCAGGGTAATCTTTGGTGGCAAGCGATCCGTTAACCACCTTCATCACGGCTTCCAGGTACTGCAGATAGATGTCGACCGCGATGTAATCCGTCAGCTGGGCAAACAGGGACTGCGAGATGCTCAGTGACGACTGGTCCACAATCCAGGAGAGAATGGGGATGGAGGTACTGTTGATGAACTGCTTCTCTTTTTCCGTCAGAGGCGTGTCGGTGATGGCCTTGTTCTCGATGCTGGTCAGCATGTCCTGCACCATCTTAATCAGCGATTTGTCTGCGGAAATCGTCACGTTATTGAGGGTCGGGGACAGGCATTTATTCTGGTTATCACAGACGTATACTTTCGCACTACCGCCGCTCATCATCGCTGTCAGCAGGCTCCTGTCGGATGCCATGGAAGACAGGATCCGCACTTCCCCGGAACTGCCGAAAATCACCGAGCCACTGATGCTCATGGCAAACTGACGCAACTCTGCATTGCTGCTGAGCGAGCTGTTGCCGAGCGCATCCCACATCAGGTTAATATCCTTCAGGACCTGGTCCTTTTCCGCGCCGGTGGCTTTGTCCGCGACGGAGCCGTATTTCCCGCCGGAGGTGCAGCCCTGACGGGATGCCACCCAGTCCGAGAATACGCTTTTCTGCCCACCAACAGACTGGCAGACGTTCTGCTGACTCTCACCCCACAGCGATGCCACGCTGTCGACCATCGCCTTTGCCGCCTGACAGCTGGACATATTGAACCGGTTAATATCAGCGGCCATCTTCTGCAGGAAGTCTTTCGCGGCCTTCAGTTCCGGGACCGTGGTTTCCAGCGCAAGGTCAAAGAAGTAGCCCGCCGCGTTGGCCATCGTCTGTTTCACAAACGCCATAATCTGGTCGGAGTTTATGAAAGAGAACGCGCCCAGATACACATCAATCCCGCCACACCCTGCGTTAATGGACGGCAGACTGATGGAAACCAGTTGAATGTTCTTGTTACCAGTGCGCGCATAAAACGAGCCTCCGGAGACATAACGTGCAGCCTGCCCCTGCCAGGCTTTGGCAGACGTGGCGTTACTGGCGTAGCTCATGTCATTGAAGAAAGAATTCATATCATCCTGCAGCCCGGCATGCGCCGTTCCTGCACTGTACAGGCCCAGCGCAAAGGCCAGGCAGAGCGGTTTCAGTCGCATTATTTTTGTCCCTGCGCGTTGAGTGGAATGCTTTTCCCTGACTGCCGATCCTGTGCCATACGCAGCACCTCATCGAGCCGGCTGCGAAACTCACCAGTCTCTGCGGCCCCCTGCAGCAGCGGCCAGGTTTCCATCGTGTTGACGTTGGTCAAAAAGGTGGTTGGCGTGGCCACCGGCAGGCCGCTCTGGAAATATTCCACCATCACATCCGGGGTTGCTGGCAGAACATCGGGGAATTCGGCATCTCCCTTCCCGTCAAGGCTGATTGGGAAAACGTCAAGACCGGTTTGCTGAGAAAAGGCTTTAAGAACCGGCGCAAACTGACGGCAGTACTGACAGGTCGACTGCATGAACAGCACTACCTTCCAGTCCTGCAGGTTAACTTTTCTGCCATCACTCAACGAATACCAGACGGGTGAAGTATTCTGAACAGCACGCTCTGCGGTTTTTGCTGCCCCGTTTTCTGGCAGGATGAGCGAATCCATTGCGGGTGCGCTCCGGCCCGTTTTTCCGGCTTCAAGAGTACGAATATCATCCAGTGTCCCGGCCTGCAGACAGCCGGACAGCATCGCCACCATCAGGATGGCGGTCTGCAATACAGAAATAATCATGGATTACCTCAAACAGGTGTTATCAGTAGTCAGGTGCAAAGTGGGTAAGGACGCTGACCATCTGACGGTCCAGGTCGTCGTGGCTCATAAACCCCCAAGCAAGGGGTTGCCACTGGTGAGTTTTCGGGTCGACCAGAAACGTGGCCGGGAAGTGGGTGACGCGCATTTTTTCAGCCTGTCCGGTGTCAGGGCGAGTTTGCGGAAGCTGGTCGCTGAGTTTACCGTCCACGCTGACGGCCATCAGGCTAATTCCCCGATCTTCACAGAAAGCCCGTATCACCCCGGCCATCAGGTTGTCGACGGCATTGTTGCCCCGGTAGAAAAAGAACAGGCCATAACGCTGCGCCACCTGGCTGATAACCGCATTCTGGACCTTCTTCTCTTCAGTCAGGCGGGCTTCCACCGTGCCGTTGTAATGGCTGCGCTTCACGTTGTAATCCAGCTCCGGATACTTCAGCCGGGCCAGTTTCGCCGTCTGGGTGAAGTCCGTTGCCCGGTCAGTCCAGAAGTTCTGCAGCGTCATAAAGCGGCGAAAATTCTCCGCAGAGGGATACAGAATGGCGGTGTCCAGCGCTTCACGGGTAGCCTGCTGGAGCACCTTTTTCTGCTCTGATGGCGTCATGCTGGCCAGACGTTCCCGTAGTGTCGGCGGCGACGCCGGTTCGGGTTCGGCCTCTTCAGCACTGGGGTTGTACCACTGCCATCCCTCTTCCCGGGCATACTCAGGTGCCAGTACATCCTCGGGAGCTGCATGCAGTGATGCTGCCATTATCAGGGCAAGCGCACCGGCAATACATCTCATGGCACGTTCTCCTGCATTTTTTCGGCAATGATGTCCTGCGCCTTTTTCAGTAATGCCTGGTCTTCCGGGATTTCACTGCCGGCATTAAGATCATCATAGAAGTCGCTGAAGTTCATCACGCCAAAGTCGAGTCGCTGCAGTTCATCCACCGTGATGCCCCGGCAGTCCGGTGACTTGCCTTTACCGAACCCCACGCCCAGCTGGTCACGACGCCCCTGCTCCTGGACGATACGCGCCAGTTTGGAATCAAACACGCAGTAACCCCGTTTTTTCTCGAGACACACGCCCAGCACTTTCTTGCTGCAGTATTCCCCGACATACACCGTCAGCTTTTTATCCTTCGCTTTGCCGAGCGCTTTTTCCTCGCTGCTGCAGCTCGACAGGCCCACATCCTGGCCCCAGCCGGAGTCCTTGCAACAGTTATTGAAGCCCACCGCCATCTTCTTGCAGTGCTGCGCTTCGCCGGTAAAGGCGCGGACGTCCACACCATTGAGCGCGGCCACATCCTCGCCAGCGGCGGCCACTGCCGCGAGCGCCGAGACGGCCTGACCGAACATGTTGCTGGTTCCTGTCTGCGCCTGGGCGCAGCTGCCGTCCTTGCAGAAGAATTCCCCACCGCAAATCTGGCCGTTACCCTCCTTTTTACGTTCACAGGAGTAGGTCACCTGCTGGCTGACGCAGAAGCCGTCGACCGTATCGGCACACTCGCTGCGGGCCACCGTGCAGGCCGGATTCTTTATGAACTCCCCGCAGGTGCCTTCAGTCTCGGTCTGGGTCAGGTAGGTGTCCTGCCATTTCCAGCAGTCCTGATGAATGCTGTACGTTTTACCGCCCACAACAACGGTCCGTGTCTCCCCCGGCTCCACACACTGTGAGCCGGTCATGGCCCCTTCGGTCTTACTGAACGGGCAGCTTTCAGACCATTCAACCCGTGGCACCCATTCTTTTTCGCTGACTCTGACGTACATGGTGAGCGTAAACGTCGATTTCCCACTGGCCAGCGATTGATAAACCTGCCAGTCCCCGTTACCACCGCTGATACAGTTGCCGTTAGCTGTGCAACCGGAGCCCGTCAGCACCTGTCCTTCGGTAATGTTCAGCCCCGGCGCACCACTCAGAGTGAACGTATCCGTCGCGCCCGGTACGGTCCCGACGTTGAACACAGAGTTCATGAATGTATAACGGGAGTTAAGAAAATAAAAACTGGAATACACCTTCAGTTGTGCATTCATCACGACGCCCGTAACCGGAGAGGTCACGCTGAATACCAGTTGCTTTCCGTTCTGGCTGTAGCGAAACTGCCCCGGAGAAATCGTCACATACCGGTAAACCTCGGTGTTTTTCCAGTCCCCGGTAATGGTCGCGGTGCGTGTGCAGTACTGCTCAATTTTGGTGTCCCGCAGGCACTGGTGAGTGGTGATTTCGGTAAAGCTGGCAGGCTGGTCCACGCAACCGTCAAACCCGCCGCCGGTGATGGCCTCCGCCTTGTCTTTCATCGCCAGCCCTTCAGAGATAAACGGCGCATCCAGTGAAGGCTTGTTATCCGGCGGCGTGTTCAGAATTGATTCGGTGATGGTTTTCCCGGCCTCAGACGTGTTCAGCGCCGTCGAACCGGGAGAGGTCATGTCCCCCCCGGACGACGTGACGCCCCCGTAATAGCCGCTTTCAGCTGGCGAGTCGGTATAGCCGGGGATCACTTCCGCCGGATTAAACCCCTGTATAGCGCTGGCCCCCTGCCCTTTGCTGGCGTTACCCTGCTGCATGCCCTGATTAAACTGGTCATTGGCGACAAGCGGCGCGACCAGACAGAACGATGTCATCGCCATCAGTAAAGGAAGATAGTGTTTCATTGCACCTCCCCACGCAGCAGGTTCCGGGCCGTGTCAGCGCAGTCCCCCTCCTCCGCCACCCGCTTCAGGGCCTGATGTAAGGTCAGGTCCCCCTGAAGCCGGTCAACTGTATCGCCCTGGTTGCCGCAGGCGACAATCAGTACCGGTACGGCGGTAATGTTGTACTTACGAAAGGTGGTCGGGTCTATCTGCACGCCTCCGGTATTGCTCTCTTTTACCAGACCAGCTACAGCATTCGCCGTAGCCCGCATGTCGCCGTTCACCATCCCCCGGATAACCACCGGAATATTGAGTTCCGCCGCATCCTTCACGCGCTGCTTCAGTTCATCCGGAGGCATCGAGAAGGACACAAACACCAGGGCCGCATCCACCGGGCGTTCCCCGGGTTGCATGGCCTGACGGAACTGTGAAGCCAGTGAGTCCAGAAAAGCCTGATCCTGTGGTGCTACCGGGCGTGGCTGTTGCAGAAATTCGGGCGTCTGCAGGGCACGAAAACGCTGGCGGTCCAGCTGCAGCTGGTCGTGAATAAACTGGCGGTTCTCAGTATGATCGCTGGCCATCCCGGCCCCGCAGGTCAGAAGCAGGGCCAGCGATATCAGTACGCGTTTCATTTTTTTTCTCCCTGTGACTTGTCGCGCACGATTCCATAAGCGTGATCTGCAGAGCGAGTTTTCAGCATGTCCTCCCACATCAGCCGCTCCCGGTCGGGCATCCGTCGTGTCAGGGACGGCAGCAGGGCACTTACCCACCGGTCAATAAACGCCAGGCGCTCCAGCGTCAGCCACACCTGTTCACTGCCCGGCGTGGATACCGCCATCGCCGCTTCACGACACTCCAGAATGCACTTGTACGGTGTGCCATGTTTATCAATCGCCCCGTTCAGCTCGGCAAGTTGCCGCTCCAGCAGGTCCGCCCGGGAGGTGGCCTGTTCGTAGCGGTCGAGCAGAAAGTCATACTTTTTTTTACTCACGATCATGCTTTGCTCCTTACAGGAATACGCAGTTGCGTTTGCGCCAGAAGAGGTAGCCGAAGTTACGCCGGTCATTGGGCATGTTTTTGCCGGTTTCCCAGCGGGTCACACTACGGCCCAGCGGATGACACTGGCCTGCATCGGGGTATTTATTAACCAGGTGATACCGCCAGCGGCTTTTAGGGATGATCGGGGACGGATATTCAAAACACACGGCGGTGTTTTCACCGATACTGTTCATCACCATGCCCTGACGGTGCAGTTTGAACGCCATACGTTCACTGAGCAGTAAAGAGGTCTGCAGCGGGCTGAATTCGTTAGAGACATAGCCGTTAAACGGATACATGCTGCCCTGGCTACCGGCACACCAGAACAGGGCATCAATGGGTTTCCCCACCAGACTCGCCACGGCGTCTGCCGCACAGGCCCCCTGCGCAATAACGTTGCCAAAGAGAATGGCTTCAGGCTGGATGATCATGCTCAGCGAACTGCTGTCCCACATCGGGTCCAGCTCGGACAGATAACCAATATCCAGGTCGCCGCCCTGAAGGCAGCCCATTGAGGTGATAATGTTGAGCCAGTAGGTGAGCGGGTATTTGTACCAGTGGACATGGTAGAACGCGCCGGGATTTGCGCGGTTTTCCTGTCCTCCGGTCCCGCTGCCGACGTTACCGATATTGATATTGAACCCACCCAGATTCACCATGCAGTACGGTGAACGCGTCACGTCCGTCAGCGCCATCGGCTCCCAGTAGCCAATGGCCAGCCCCACCCGGTACAGAATGCCCATCGGGCAGAACTGGATGGGCATCGACGGGTTCGGCGTGTCCGGCTGGCGACCTTTGACTACCGGCACATTGCCGATGGTCACCGGAAAGATGCACTCCCAGCAGACATCGGTGATCGGGTTAACAAAATTCCCCTCACATTCTGCTGAAGCCGCCTGTGCCGTGCCGCTCATCCCGGTCAGACACAGCAGCATCAGCCCCAGACCGGCCAGATAACGTTTCATGGCTTCACCTCCGGCGCATCCAGGGCGAACGTGTCCACCCGCAGACGGCGGCGATCTTCTGCCAGCGTCACCCGGGCCGGGATAGCTTTCAGCTTAAACTTCCGGCAGAGTGAACCGTCCTGGTCAAAATAGATACGGGTATTGAGGGCGTTCGTGGCCTCACGGACATCCCCGTTAACCAGAATGACGCGGTACGTCAGTGTCCCGGGCTTCTGTGCCTTCATCCATGCCAATTGCTGCGGGTTATCTGCATCAATAAAATAGAGCGTGTCGGTGAACGGCACCGTATCCAGCGGGTTAATCACCTGCCCTTTATGGGCGAACACCCGCCCCTGATGGTCTTTCAGGTCTTCACTGACCGTCAGCGATGGATCGATATAGTGCGTGGTGTTCTCCTGCGCCAGTGTCAGTCCTTCAACCGGCCTGGGACGCAGAGTATTTTCAATGACGCGCTGTTTGAATGCTTCCTGCTCCCGGGCCATCTCACCACTGGCCTCCATTGCCTTCAGGCGTGTCTGGATGGTAGTGAGCATGTCCTGCTCAGCAATGGGGTACATTTCCCCCCATGTCCCCAGATTTTTTGCCTGTGCTACGCCGGAAATCAGCAACAGTGTCAGCAGCCCTTTTTTCATCAGTTGCCGCCTCCCGCCGCCATTCGGTGTGCCACCCCTGTCTGAATCTCACCAGTGATGTCGCCCGCCCCACTGACCACAGCAGGCGTCACCAGGATGAGTGCATCATGGCGGCGCTGCCAGTCCTGCAGCTCCGCATTGAGGCTGGTCATAAATCGTTCGGTAAGAGCCTTAGTCTGAGCCTCATCCAGTGACTGAGCGCTGGCCTGTTCTGTGAACTGATCCAGCGTTTTTTTCATATCAAAGGACACCACCGTCGGCGTACGCCAGCTAATCAGCAGCGTCGTTACCGCCGCGTTGATACACATAATGGTGGCAGCGACCAGTAGCAGATTGAGCAGGCAACGACGGCGACGTTGCTCCCGCCTGTGTCCTCCCGCTGTGATGTTTATCCCCTTCCTGACGTCATCGGAAGTGAGAGGGGATTCAGACTGAGCAGGAGTAAGTTTTTGGTCAGTAGTCATGCAGCCTCCGCGAGCGCTTCCAGTTCGCGCATCTCATCAGGAAAGTTACGTTGTGCCAGCTGGTATACAGCGTCATGGATATCCATGTTTTGTTCCCGGCACTGGCGGATAAACTCGAAATCATCACCCTTTGAACTGAACATCGCTCGACTGAGCGGATCGACAAAGAGACGATGGAAACTGCAGGTATCGTTGATGCGCAGCATAAAGGAGGAGAACCACTGGTCTTTGGCATCACCGAACTTGCCGATAACACTACGCTCCAGCTCGCTGAACTGGTTGGGACGGTTCTGGTTATACTGTTTAAACTCAGAGGCATCCTGTTTGAGGATCACCTTGAAGGCTGAGTTACCCCAGGCCGCTTTTGCAGCTCCGGAAGCATCATCGGCGTCAAAGTCTTTGATGTTCTGGCTGATGGTGATGAACGCGCCACGGTGGCGGCGTACCGTACGGTAGCCGGTTTCAATGAACTGACCGACCTTCTCATTTTTAAAGTTGAGCAGCTTCCAGCCTTCGTCGATGGTGCAACATTTCTTCAGGCTGCGCGGCGTGCGGTACATTTTGTCTTCGATGTAGATGATGAGAGAAAACATTACCGCAACCAGCAGGTCAGGCTTGTCCTGCAGGCCCCCCAGTTCCAGGACGATAAAGCGGGCATCATCGGTCAGTGACGGCTCGTCGCTGTTAAAGTATTCGCCGTAAATTCCCCAAGAGCAGTACTTACCGAGCAGTTCGATAATTTCATCCAGTCGGTTGGTGATACCCGGTGAGTTCTGGTATTTATCATCCTCACGGATGGTCGTCAGCTTCTGCACTACATGGTCAATTCGGGCTTTTTCTCTGTGCGCTTCCCATGCCTCCTGAACCCCGCGCAGCAGCAGACTGTGATGGACTTCATCCAGCGTACCGTTAGGGCTTGCCAGCACAGCCAGCTGGTCACGGATACGTTCCCCGGACTCATTGATACTGGAGATGTTGGCAAACGGATTGAATTTGAGTGACTTACCGTCAAGGTACGTGCCACCCACGTTCTCACAGAACGATTTGTAGCCGTCCCCCATGTCAAACACCCAGGCGATACCGCCGGAGTCCAGTACGCTGCGCAGGATAGGCTGGACCAGACCAGTTTTACCGGCTCCGGACGTACCGGTGACTGCCATGTTGTAGTTGGTGTTGCCCATCCCGTCGCCGTAGATATCGAGGAATGCCAGTTGGTTACGGTAGGACGGCGTCAGCAATCCTCCCTGACACAACCGGTTGTCAGCCACCACCGGCAGCAGGTTCACGGCCTGGATACTCTCCGCCCGGCACGTGGCTCCGCCCATTTTGATGTCTTCCCAGAGCCCTTCCGCATGAATGAAGGGGATCATCGCTATCCAGTTACGGAACTGCATATAGGTCGGGGAAAACAGATCTATGCCGTTCTTCTTGAAGGTATTAATGACCTGCTGTTCGCAGACCAGCGCATCCTCATCTGTATCCGGACAGAACGTGGTGACGTTATAGTAATAGCGGACAATACAGGTCTGGTTGCTGTTAAGATGTTCGCGGATTTCCTTCCATTCTTTGGCCTGTTTGGCCACGCCGGGAAACAGGGTGGCATAGGGCGAGTTTGCTTTTTTCTCCCGGTCGAGATACTTGCGCGTGGCTTCTCCCTGCGTCGCCACCTGGTCTTCGGCCTCCATCACCATCGTGATGACGAACGGGCTGGCGATTGTCAGGTCCGGGCTGAGCAGGTTGGACAGGTTATCGCCCCCCATCCACAGCATGAACATATCCGGGTTGTTCTCCAGCATGAAATTCATGGCCCGCGTGGAGGTCACGCTGCCCTGACGGTCGGCAAGACTGATGAGGACATCATCCGGACGCACATCGATACCGATGCGCTGGTCAACACAGCGCTGATGCAGCTCATCAAATTTGCCGACACGAACCTCATCCGGGTACAGCTGATCATGACGGGCATTCAGCATCCCGTGAACCAGTGTGGCCAGCTCCTGGTCATCGGCCGCCTGCGTGTAAATTTTTGCCGCGTCCAGAGAAGAACGCAGCACTTTCAGGGTATGAGCGACTTCCGTCATCACGGCCGCCGTCCGCTTCTTCGCCTTCACGCAGTAAGAAATATACAGACGGTAGTCACGCAGGGTCAGCGGCAGGCCGGTCGGGCTGTTGAACTGCTGCTGCGCTGCGCGCTGATAATATGCCCGTGTGATACGGTTAAATTTGTCTGCATGCTTCCCCTGCCAGCGGAACTCAGACAGGCCGCGGTCAAGCTGATCACCGATCAGCTTGCTGGAGACCAGGTGGAATGATATTGGCGTTTTACGCGGCAGCTTGCTTTTGATGAGATCTTCCAGCACATACACAATCTGTTCGTTAGCGCCGATAAGAGGCTCTGCACGTAGCAGAAAACCCACCGTACTGCGGTTCACAAACAGCCCACTGTCACGGTCATAGTCACGGTATGGCAGGACGCTGGTCAGCTGCGGAAAGTCCAGGCTGGCCAGATTGCGCGTCATCTCCGACGCGCCATCCGGCATCCGGAAGGCGTTCTGCAGATTTTCCAGTACGTTCAGAAATTTTTTCACCCGAAACTCCTTAATTTACCCGGGCCGGAAGAACCCAGTCGGCAGGACTGACCACAAATGACACCCGGCCGGGCTGATGGAAGGCGTTATCGCTGTCCACCCAGGGCGCAATCCAGACCGTGGCTATCTGGTCCTGGCTGCGTTGTGGGTGCACAGAGCCGGGATTGTCACAACGCACGTTCTGGCATGACAGTGTCGGTGTGACCACAGAGACGACCGGACGGTAAGCCACTGATGACGGGGTGGTTGTGACCGACGTTCCGGCAACCGGACGGGGCGTCAGTGTTGACGTTGCCGTGTTTGTGTTTACACCTGCGGACGTGCCTGCAGATACGGTGGGCGTGGTGCTGACGGTCCGCGTGCCGGAAGGGGGACTGACGGCGGAACGGGATGCTGACGGGCCCCCCACCGCAGAGGTGGCCGGTAAATTAACCAGGGAAGGCAGTCCGCCCGCAGCCGGCTTTCCCGCCTGTTTTGCCGCCTTATCGCGGGCCAGTTGATTAGCCTTTGTCATGGTCATACAGGTATCAGACGTTGTGGCATCGCAGTCGAAACTGCTTTTGACACCGGCACAACCGGATAACAGCAGGGCGCTGCCTGCCAGCAAAAGTGTGATTTTTTTCATTGATGTTTCCTGAACAATTATGCGCTGAAGGGTCTGGCTGGGAGTGTCGTGGTTTTACCGCTACCGGTTTTCCCCACGCCCATCACATTGGCTTTTCTGCTTCCCATCCTTCACCTCTGATAATTTTTTTCCCGAATTTCCAGTACCCGCTGACACTCAGTGCAGGTACGCACGCCAGGTATCGCTTTCTGGCGCCGTTCCTGAATACGGTTTCCACAACATTCACACCGGGTAAGGCTTTCGCCTTTAACACTTAACTGTTGTCTGACCGCCTGAATGTGCAGCCTGTGAATCAGGTCTTCCTGCTCCTGCAACTGGTCCAGTACGTCTGCCATCACTCTTTCCTGTGTATGCTGCCCGGACACGCTACCGCCCATCCCTTTCTCGTCTTCCAGGGCACTAACTATTCCGGATTGTGTTGTTGTGGCCGGTTTCCCGGCCCCGTTTACTGTGTGACGACCTGTCCGGTCGTCGGATCAACGGTGTCCCCTACCCTGAAGTCCTGTAGCTGCTTCAGCATGTCCGGGGTGTTACCTGGCATGGCAGCAGGCGTGGATGAGGCAGGAGGCTGATTTTGTTTCTTACGTGCAGCCGCTTTCGCGCGCGCTTCTTCCAGTGTTTCGAGCTGGAAACCGTCCTGGAAAACCAGCGTGACTTCATTGCCCGCACCGATTGGAATGACGGGGTGGTACTGTTCGGCGCGTTTGATGTAGTAATCAGAGAGTGTTTTGGCCGCAGAACTGACACCACCGCCGAGCCCTGCCTGGCCGATATCGCCGGCGCTCATGCTGGCAGTTGCGCCGACACCCACGGTAGTGGAGGAGGCTTTCTCAATGCCCTTGCCGATCCCGTCCAGGAAGCCCGCGCCCCCGGCATACAGCAGGATCTGGCCGTTACGCATAACCACTTCGCCCTTGATGCCGTTCTTGCCCATAAAGGACACATGACCGGCAATCTTCTGGTCGATGTCGTCATCACCCAGCTTGCAACTGATTGAGCGACTACGAACGATGGCTCGTTCACTGGAAACATCCCCCCATGCCTCCAGGGTCACAAAGCAACCCGTCAGATCGAACTCTTCATCGTTAGGCATCTGAACTTTGCCGGTGAGACGCAGCTGCATCGGGGCGGTATTTTTATCGCCGGTAACGGACGCATTGGCATCAGCCCCTTCCACCACGATCGCTTCAGCAAAACTGCCGGAAGAAATCCACGGGAAACGGGGCTTTTTAGGCCCGGTATCCGGCAGACTAAATTCCTGACTGTCCATCATTCCTGGACGCTGAATGGGGGTCATCACCGGCGCAGCCGGGGCCTGTCCGCCGCCTGCTGGCCAGAAACTGGTCGGGGGTGGAACATTACCCGCGGGTGCAGGTTTCCCCTGAGAGGCCAGCGCCCCCGGCAGAGGTTCGGCACTGAGAGAGTCAAAATTCTTCCCGGCCTCAAGCTGTGTCTGCAGCAACTGGTTCTGGTCTTCCAGTTCACGAATGCGATCCTGACTGCCTTTAAGGTCGCGACTGACAAGCCCCATTTCGGTACGCAGTTTTTTAATCTCTGTCTGCGTTTCCTTATTAAGCCGCTGGGCTTCCGCGATGGCAGAACGCTGGACTTTGTTATCAAATGACTGATTGACCACACCGGTCATATCCGGCGCGGGTTCTCCTTTTGGCGCTTTTGCGGGCGGCGCTTTCTTCAGGTTCATCTCTGAGACCATCCATGTCCCGGCACCGCCAGCACCAATCCCCAGCACAAGAGCTATAAGCAGGGCAACCTGACGACGGCGGACGACTTTATTAACGTTGGCCATCTTCACCCTCCCCGTTTCCACGGATAACGGTGACGGTCATTCTTCCTCCGCCAATCAGAGTCTGTGCGTTGTTATCAAACATCACGGCACGCACCCCGGGCTTCCAGAAGTCCTGCTCCCGCAGCGCCACCCCCCAGGTATTGGCATTACGCAGCTCATAACGATCGGCACGCAGCTGGTCGCCCGCCCAGGCTTTCAGGGGGGTAACAGAAAAACCACCGGGGAGACGAATACCGTCAGAAAGAGGTTTTACTTCGCCGTAGCCATCAGGTATGTCGCCCGTCAGCACGGCACGGTTAAGGCTGATGAGCAGCTTTTCGTAAGCCTGAGCGGTTTCCCATTTACGGGTTTCAGGCCGTGAGGGCGGTTCTGCGCTCATCAGTCGATAGACGCGACCTTCTCCTTTCACCGGAGTAGCCACGACAGAGAAGGTCTGGCCCAGCGCAGTTTCTACAAAAATCGTGAAAGTCCGGGTGGCCACCGAGGTGAACAGCACACCGCCAGCCGTTGTCAGTCGCTTGTCTGCCAGCATTCCCCCAGGCGCTGTGATGGCGGTGACTTTGTCTCCTGGGATAAAAATCATGTTGGGATCGGTATTGCTGATACTCAGCCGGAACTGGCCGCCCTGTGGCAGGCTTATTGTGGCAGGTGACTGTGCCTGCGCAGCCGGGGGCATAACAACCATCATGGCTGTACCAAACAAAAACGCCGGAAGGTTATTTTTCATTCGTCACCTCATAGAACCGACCGATACGGGTAAAGCCTCCGGTGTACTTCAGACGAAGCCGGTAGGTTTTTATTTCCGTGGAAGGCCTGGAGTTACCAATCCACATTTTCAGCACGCCACGCACATCGATGCGGCCGTCAACGGGATAGACATTGATTTCTGTGGTGTAGAACGTGGAATTCACATCATTGGCTTTAATCTGTGCAGCCTCTTCCTGGAGGACTTTTTTAAATTCCTCCCGGGCCTCTGGTTCGACAAAAGACATCAGAAAAGCGTGGTTGGAATCGACCGTTTCAGGCGAGACATTGAGACGCAGGGCCAGGAAGGACAGCGTCATCATCCGGAAATACTCGGTATCGGCTTTCGTTTCGGATACCACAAAAGGAGCGTTGTAGGTCATCGGTGTGACGACTGTACGTTGCTCGTGGATGAGTGCTCTGTTGGTCACAGCCAGCCATGCCACGGCAAAGCCCAGAATAAAGACCAGTGTCGTGAGCGACAGAATAATAACGGCAATAATTTTGGTGGATGAATTACGAGCGCTAATTTCCATAATATGGCCCTGCGGTAATTTATTTTATCCATTTCCTGAAACTGGAATCGGGAATAACGCGGTAGACAACCCGGAATAATTCAGTAGGCAGATACCAGTAACACCAGTTGTATAACCAGCGGGAGCTTTTTCCGCGTTTCGCCGCCCTGATCAGTTGCCAGATAACTGCCGCAATAATCAGACTGAATAAATATTTCTTGGTGAAAAATCCCCACAGCAAAACAACCGCTGCGGGGATAGCTTCATCAAGGGGCAGTCCAATAATACGGTTCTGCTCTGACAGGGTTTTCGGGAAACGGTATTTGTCTAAATCGTTTCCCTCCATATCAGTTGATGAAGGTAAGACCGACGGTAGTGAAGACGATAACCACAACCAGGCCCAGCAGGATCAAGAGGTTCTTGGTGCGGATATACATCGCCACACCGACAATCAGTTCGGCGATGATGATACACATCATGACGAATGAGTCGGCACCGAAGGTGGCTTTCACATCATCCTTGCCCCCGGCCAGCAGGTCGGTTGCATTGGCCATCTGTCCCACACCGAGTAACAGCAGCGGAGACAGCGCGGCCAGACGGGACAGCGCTTTTTTACTGGTCACACCACGCCATGCCATCTGGCAGTACTGCCATGCACGGTTTTTTACAGACGCGGGGAGGCCGCCTTTTGATAAGGATAAATTCATAGAAACTCCATTTATATTATTTACAAAACAACCCAGAGCGGTATTGACGGGTTAAGTCAATCCGGCACAGAACCATCAGATAAGACCAATGATTCTGAAACAGAAAACTTAACGTATTAATCCACTTTTTTTTCAATATACTGTTCTTCAGCAGGTACGAGAGAAAATCTGCGTAAATGATCCTCCAGTCTTAATTCAGCTTCTCTTTTTTTACTCCTCCCACTCTTGAGTGCACTCTCCATTAATAGTTCATCAATGGCTTCATCCAGACTACAGCTAATATTCACTTTCTTGCCAATTAACCCACCAATGTCAATTAGCTTTCTGATATTAGATTTTGGCTCCTTCATCTCTCGCTACCTGTTTTAATTTGCGATAGGGATATTAGATAGAGTCAATTTCCTCCATTCAAGGGTTTGGGGTAAATTTATTTTTCATCGAAAAAACAACATATTATTTTTCAAAAGGTGAGTTAATTCACAAAATCGACGAAATAAAGATTGAGCTAAATCAAAAAAACAAGCTCCAATAAGCACTCAGATAAACACTTAAAACTTACAAAAAAACTGTAATCTTCATGAAAAAAAGCATCCTGAGAGACTCCAAATCTTCAATGCCAAGGTTGTTCCTGATTTTAATTAGCTCATCATATATATCACATCGATATATATCAAAACGCCGGGCAATTGTTGACCTTTTTGGATAGAAGGAAAATGCAGACAGAATATTTATCTGTTCTGATGTTAACTCTGGAAAAACTCTCTCAAAGTTAACAAACTTATTTATTACTATGAAGTAAAGCTCAAAGTCGCTCTCAACACCCATTTTTTGCCTGCAACTCTTCAAATGCTTAATGATTACATCAGGCTTACGATTCTGATAATCAGCAACCATCTGAACATTCATCATCTGACAGTATAAAACTAACGTTTCAAACTCTTTATCTGTCAAAGATGGAAAATGATTACGTTCATACATAAAACGTGCCGGGTCAACAACAGGCATCCACGCCTCCTGAAAAAAGACAAAAGAATCCCACAAGCAATGAACAGGTCCATTGCAATTTTTAATACATGGTGGAGTTATTTATCATTGCTGGCTTTTAAATTTTTCACACCCTCATTTGACTTAGATAAATTAATAATAGCGACCAGACGTTTCAAATCCACCAGAACATTCAAAGAGCCAGATTTATGTGACGTGAGTCGCTAACGCGAATGTAAAGATTCCATATTTTTAAAGAGACCCAAAAAAAAAGCCGGAATCAGGGAAATGATTCCGGCTTTTAGAAATGAAACCAGGTTCACTCCTGATCATCCTCATCATCAGGGAAAAATATACTGACCTGCTCTCTGGCAAACTTATCAATAGCGGGTTTGATAACGGCGTAATCAAAATTACCGCTGGCAATCGACTCCTGGTTTAAGACGCTCATTTTTAGAATTTCTGTACACATAGCACGTACCCGCGAAACGTTTTCCAGCATGAGTTTGTTGTACTCCATCTGATTAAAGCCCCCCTCTCTCTTTTCCTGCTGAATCATATAGACGCGCAGGCCCAGTTCCAGCAGCATTGAAGAAACATTGGAAAGCGATGCTTCTTCTATACCTTCCTGTTTCCTGATGGTAACGAGATCGGTGATCTGTTCATAAACATTATTGTTCACATAAGTCTGTATTTTTGGCATTTCAAAAACCTTATTAGAAATTTAAATTTATCTGATTATCAAGAGTCACATGTGAATCGGCCATTTATTTTATTAGAGTCAGCATGGATTCACCAACTTCATACAGGCGAATCTGTTATACCGAAATTAAGGATTCGAATCCAGATTCGAATCCTTTAATTTGTCTTAATTTAGTGGTCTGATTCGTAGATGAATCTGGATTCAACTCCTTTACGATTCACTAAAGATTTGCATGTGAATCTAGTATCTATATCGGACATAGAATAACGATAAAAATATTAACCTAAAACACTGAAATAAAATGATAATCATGCAAAATTAAATCTTGCGACGGGTGTGGGGCTTTGATGTTAAGGAGCAGGCATACAGAAATATGCTGGCCGGGCAGGATTCCGTATTTACGGGCATTGCCGTTTTTTATGAAAAATGGCACTCTGGCTAAAGAGAAGAGAATGAGGAATAGCTGACGTGAGGAAAACTCTGATTACTGGGCTACTGGCGATAACATTTTCTGTTAATGCGCAGGACTGTTTTGAAATGGCGGGCAGGGATTATAGGATCGAGCCGGATCTGTTACGGGCGGTTTCGTTCCGTGAGTCGTCCTGGCGTGATAACGCGCTCAACGTTGTATCACAGAGCGAATATGCTGTCGGTAAGATGCAAATACACTCACAAAATTTTTCGCATCTGGCTCAGTTCGGGATCACTCCCCAACAACTTTATACTGACAGTTGCCTTAACATTTACACTGGCGCTTACTACCTTGCCATTGCTTTTAAACGCTGGGGATACTCATGGCGGGCTGTAGGGGCTTATAATGCAGGATTTCGTGAAACGGAAGTACAGGAGAAAAAGCGCCAGCAATATGCAAAAGAAATTCAGGCAATTTATGTTGCCATCAAAAAAAATGCGCCACCAGAGTGACGCAATTGTTTTAATCGATAGCCCGCCATATCAATCCACGTTCCGGATGTTGAATAAGACTGACATAATCCTTCAGGGCATCCTGACGGGCGACAAGATATTTACAGACTTTCGCATATTCAGCCCCCATATCGGCTGCCTGCCAGGACAGCCAGTTCATTATCATCAACGTTGCAATAATTCCGGCAGCATCGGCACTGACCTCTGATTCAAAATAATTACCAGGAATGCACATGTTATATCGTTGTTCTCCTGCAGGTGCGATATATCCGGTTTGTGTAGTAGTGAAGATAATTTTGTTCGGTGCCACATTTCCACCAACACCCTGCGGAATGATCCAGTAGTTCCAGAAACCGCCATCATAATCTGAATGCTGGCGTAACCAGCTGGCGATCATATTGTCTGCGGTTGGTGTAAAAAAGAGGGCAGGGATGAAATCAAGTCGTTCATTATCATCGATTACACAATCGCGCTGGAATTTATCTGTTTTAAATTGTTCGGCTGATTCACGAGTGGCGGTTTTGACGTTAATTGTGTGCATTCTGGTTTTCTCCTTATGGATTTATTAAATCGTTCGACTTCATCACTGAGCGGCAAAGGGCAATGAGCAGCTGCCAGGAATAAATAAAAGGGCGCGCAGCGTTTATATACCCTTTTATTTATTCCTGACTGATGCTAAAAGCAGCCCTCCGCGAATTGATGAAATCGGGCGATATATACTCAGGGAGAATGCACACAATCCGGAACGGAAAATCGGCGCGAGACGAATTACCGTTCCGGCCATTAAAGTGGCGGGAATTTATTACCGCCACGGTTCAGGCGGCGCATCCTTAAAGGATGCAGCAAGCGGCATTTTGATGTTGCGACAGCCTGGGATGGAAACCCGCTGCCCCGCAGGGGCCGGGCAGAGACAGCGCAGCTGGCTCGGTGCGAAGCATGACAGCCCCGGTTCCCGTCAGGGAAGTCGCCCGGTTTGATATTTATTATTTTATATACAATGAATAAATACCAAAAGAGACAAACAGAATAATTCCGGATGAGAGGTGACAGGCAGGAATAAATAATAATATGACAATTACGCGCCTGAGTAATATGTGCGGCGCGTAGCGCAGCAGGTATTACTCTGCGCCGCAGGCGCGCGGCCTTTAACAGCAGTCGGGCAGGTTATCCCCTGCCCTTCTGGTTACTTACGCGGCATCCGATAGTCCGCGCATAAATGCCAGCATAACCCTGTGTCGGTTCAGGTCCGTCAGACGTTTTTCAAAGTCGTTGAAGTAATACACTGGCGTATACCGCACCCGGTTAAACTGCATAGTGAGTGTGTTACCCGTCACCACTTCCGCAGCAATACCCAGCAGTGACAACTGGATAAAAGCCATATCAGCCGCCACAGGATCGATATCGATGCAACTGCCGAACATGTGCCAGGAAGGATTGATATCTGCTTCAAGCAGACACTCGGCATAAGCAATCAGCATTCCCGCCGCACCACTGGCGGGGTCACTGACTGTCACTATTCCTTCCCGCCGGATGGTGTCCTGAATTCCCGGCATCAGCAGGCGCGCCATCAGGCACTGTACGGAATAGGGGGTAAAATACTGCCCGCGAAAATTATCTCCGAGTTCAAGCTCCATGAAAATCGCGCCGAGAAAATCATGAAATTTTGCCTCCAGCGCACACACCATCAGGCTGAACATTTCGTTCATGTTCTCAATATCGGCGGTGGTGTAGCGATCGCAAATTTTCCGACAGTGCGCCATACTCTCCGGCGTTCTTATCCGGGCCATATCCAGCTCACTGGCTGCCAGCGCCAGAAAATCGCTGAACACTTCCCAGCGCCGAAGATGGCAGCCTGTGGACCTGAACACGCTGATAAAGCGGCTCCGGCTGTACTGTGCACTCATCAGCCTGTGAACAGACGGGAAATACCCGTTACCCGCCTGCGCATCCTGAGTGACACAACAACCGCCAGCGCTCTCTCTGGCCATATCAAAGACATCGACAAAATTCAGTTGTGACATGAAAATCTCCTGTAATGCCGTCCCCGAAGGGACGGCAGGTTTCACATCACGCGAGGCCGAGGCCAGCGTATACCACTGTCATGAACTGCTGCCAGTACTCCAGTTTTAAGGCCGGAACACGGGCGCGTTTACCACTGCGCAGGGCATTTACAAAAGCGTTCGCCTGTGCGACGATTTGCGGGTCAAATTGCATGGTTTAATCTCCATGTTGATTTTGCGTATGCCGGATGCAAACTTTTGCGGGTGTGTCATCCGGCGTGGAATGAGCAGGCTTATGCCTGCTTTTTTCATTTCTGGCTCTTGTCTGATACCTCCTTAACGCGGGCCAGAATTTCCGCGTGGTCAAGGTTGCTGTAGTCACGCATCCGGTAATAACGGATACCGATTCGTGCATAAATTTCGGTCACGTTGCCGCAGATCATTTCTGCCAGCATGAAGGTTTCGCACTCACCGTTCTCACTGCTTCGCCAGTTCATCGGATACATCAGCCCCAGCGCATCATGGAAAGCGTGTACGTCGATTTCAGCAGGGGCTTTCACCGCCGCCTGTTCACGCCTCAGCCAGTAGGCCCGCTCAGCCTCAGCGGTGGTCTGCATCCCCGGCACAGCGGAAGATTCAGTCAGGTGTAAATGCATGTTGTTCTCCTTCTGTTAAAAAGGGCCAGCACACCGCTGCCCCCGATTCATGGATCAGTAATCTGCCGCCAGTTCGTTCATCAGATCGTCACATTCACCCTGTGCGCGTTCTTCCTCTGCCAGTGTCAGCATGTAGCCTCTTTTCGCCGCTGTGCCGATAAATACAGGACGGTCTTTCAGTGGCAGTTCTGCCAGGTAATTCATGGCCATACCTAACAGACGGGACTCATAAATCTCGTAGTGCAGGCCACAGCCACGATTGGCCTGTTTTTCCATGCGAGCCAACACCACATCTGCGCGAATAACGTCGAACGCGTTACGGGAATAGATATTGCGAACAAAACCATCAGTACGCAGATTCATATTTCTACGGTTCATAACAGTTCTCCTTCAGTGGGTTAATTCACACCTAAACGCTGGAACATATCTGCGATAATGTTCCGCCGTGCATATGACGCACCAACTGCCTTCAAATCAGCCAGGACGTTAAATGCATAGCTGGCGTCCTGTCCGTGGAATGCCAGTACCTTTGCAGCAATAGGTTCAGCGCCGGACATAACCCATCTTTCGGAAGATTCTTTGGTGGCGGTTTTGACCTTGACGTTCTGTGTGTTCATTCTGCTTTTCCTCTTGTCTGGTGGTTAATCCATCTCTCGGTGAGTTCCCTGGCGGCAAAGGGCAAAGGAGCAACGACGTACGGAGGAAGGAAAGGGGCGGAGACAAAAGTTTTTGCGGTCCCAGGCAAAAAGTTTTGGCGGAGTTTATATACCCCTTGGATGACGACACGGCGGTGCTACGACCAGCCCTCCGCCCGGGGACTTAACGTGAGATGGCTCACCAGATGTATGAGAAGAGGATGAACACACCCGACACGGCGGAACGGCGTGGCGTCACTTGAATGCCGGCGGCTTTATCGCCGGCACGGTGAAAAGCGGCGCATCCGTTTACGGATGCAGCAAGCGTGGTGTTGACGTTGCGACAGCCTGGGATGGAAACCCGCTGCCCCGAAGGGGCCGGGCCGGGACAGCACTGCTGGCCCGGTGCGAAGCATGACAGCCCCGGTTCCCGAAGGGAAGTCGCCCTCAGTCATGGCCTGTAACCCCATCCGACAGCAGGCAAATTTGAAAAAGTAATCCAGACAACAGCCATCACAATTGGCAGAGTCCGTTCTTACAGGGAGATACTCACCCGGGTATGACAAAGAATGAAGGTTAAAAAAAAGAGCAGTCGTGCCGCAGGCACCACTGCTCTTTTACTTTCCTGCCCTCATTCTGGCGAATTATTTGTTACCTTTGCCTCCAGGATATCCAGGCACTAACCAGAATCACAATACCGCTCAGCAATGCCAGATTTGGCAGAAGGATGTCAAAAGCGCTGGTGAAAACTTCATCGGGGTTATGATTCCCCCAGAATTCCAGCTTGTATCCGATACCCCAGAAAAAAAACGCCAGACCTGAAGCCACAATTCCCCACTTAATGAGAAACAAGAGCGCGTTGTCCAGCATCCCTGGAGGATCTCGCCAGGTAATAACTATCGCTATAAGAGCACAGATCCCAGCGCCGACATAATGCTCAGTGCTTCCGAACATTTCCGGCGCGGCAAAGTGCATGACCAGCGCAAACAAGCCATTTAGCAGAACAACCAGTATCCAGTATCTCATATATAAATTGCCTCTTTTAAGTTCCCTCTTGTCCCCTGCTGACTGTATATCGTGAAGGAAATATATCGATCATTCATGTGATATTACTGATTAACAGGCTTATCAGTCTTTACCTCAACACAGCGAACCAGGCTTACCCGAGGGAAATTAAGGTCAAATCCCCGGGGTTTAGTAATACTTTCGCTGAACTTATTGCAAACATCCATATTAGGCATAGGGGTTACGTTCCAGCTACTGCCACCGTGTACAGATGAAGCGATAACGAGATAAACAAATACGTGAGTCATAGTCTTTCCTTACCAAAAGTGTTTTAACAGATGTAAATCCGTTGTCTGACCATACTGCTCATAACCTTCAGCATGACTCCCCTCCTTTGGGAGGCATATTCATGGTTTTTCCCTGAAAATATGCAGGTCGTTCTTCCATTTCCCGTTCGATGAATTCATCAGCAAACAACGGTGCAATCCGGTTCACGCGACGTTCCAGATTCCGCCGACGGGCAGCCGCTTTACGTTCATCACTCCAGCGCCTGATCTGCCTCTCATCCAGGAAATCCACACACACCGCATACCCGGCCCCTGCTACCCAGCGGGCCATCACCGATTCCGGGGCGGGCTGCCCGGCCTCCACCACTTCCGATACCAGTTCATGCGCACCCGGACACGGTCTGTGCGGCAGCTTCCAGCGCAGCGAGTAACGCCACTTCATACATGGCTCCTGTGCGTCAGTTTGTTGGGGACCATCCAGCGCTCCATTTGTCTGACCGGTTCCGGGCTTTCTTTTGCGAGAACATCAGATTCCACCATCACACTCCAGAAGGGCTGATTCGCCATCATCCAGCGTTCCATTGGTGCCAGCGACGGAAAACGCTCACTCCAGCGCCAGAACATTTCCTCCAGGTCGTACTGGTGCACTTCAGTACCGGACCAGCGGGCGCTCCAGCTACTGACCGTTTCTGGGGTATGAAAAGCCAGCTCAATTTCCGCCTGTCCCGCCAGCGCCTGATACGCCGTTTCGCGCTGGCACGCCTCCTTCCGGCGCTGGCGGGTGTATTTTTCAGCCCCCAGTTCACTGTGCCGGCGGGTACGCTCCTGCATCTGAAACTTTGTTTCCGGGAAAAGTCGCCAGCCATCCGACAGCGACAGGGGTAGCCAGCAACATGCGCCCCGGCTTTCAATCAGCCGGTCAATCGCCGCCAGCCAGTCCCGCTTATTTCCCCGCAGGGACTGTCCTGTCAGCCCCGGAGAGAACCAGCCGATATCCTTTACAGTGACACGCTTACTGCCGTTCAGGATGCGGAAAAAGGTGCGGGCATAGGGAAATTCAGCGACACAGATACCGCGCTCGTACTTTGCTTCCACCTCTGCGATGGCCTGCATCACCGCACGACGCTCATGACTCAGAGGGACCAGTGACAGGTTTGCCGGGATCATAATGCCCCCTCCATCGCCAGAACGCTGATGATACTGGCCTGACTGTAACCATCGGCATCGAGGCGGGCGACGAGACTCAACGTGTGGCTGATAACCTCCGGCGACCAGGCTGTCAGTGTGCGGATGACAGAGAAAGGACGACCACTGGCAGGAATAAACACCACCATCCAGGATGGGCTGATATCACCGGGACTGCACACTGCCAGGCTGAAATTGCCGTGGGATGGCGTGAAACGGATCTGCACCGGGAAAAAACCGCCGAACTCGCTACGGTATTCGCCGTTCATATCCCAATTAGCCGGACAGTCAAGGTCACGCATCACGGCATGGGTCAGTTCGCGACGAAAATCTTCTCCACCTTCCCGCCAGTCTTCGAATTCCTGGGGGATCATGGTTTTCAGTACATCGGGGGTAATAATGTTACGCATCATGTTCTCCTTACTGCCGCCCCCGAAGGGGCGGCCTCCGTTATCAGGCTGCATCAGGAATGTTGTTGTGAGCCACAGGCGGGACGTCAGTGGCGGTAGCATCAGAAGCGTTATTTGCTGCTTCAGCATCCGGCGTTTTTGCATCAGGGGCGCGCATCCAGACAGGCACCCACTGAGGACAGTGACGGGCCATCATGGTTTCAGCCAGGTCCGCTGCGTCAGATTTCTTCATTTTCAGCGCATCGCTGGCGGCCCCGGTCAAACCGTTCTCACTGAGGATTTGAACAATCTGTGGCTTTTTCAGGTAGTCGAAGAAATTGTTCTTCGTCGGCTGCCACCATTCATACAGATTGAAATCAACAGCACATTCAACACCATCAAGATCACTGCGCGTCGTATGTCCCATCGTTCTGGTCTGCACTCCATCGACAGAACAGGCCGTACAGAAGACCATCAGGGACATCAGCGTCTTTCCGTCAAGGGTAAAAAAGGTAGTGAAATCCTTTTTCCAGCCTTCCGGCAACAGCGCCTCCAGACGGGCTTTTTCCTGCATAAGGGACTGCCATGCTTTTCCCTCTTCACCGGACGGGGCTTCACTGACCAGACGGTTGTGATGCACCTCCAGACGCATAACGAAGGGATCACGAGTCGTGTTGCAAGAATCGAAAACGCAGGTACACAGACGCCAGACCATCAGAGCTACCGTTTTCTCTGGCTTCTGTACCAGCGCAGCCTGAAGGGCCAGCGTACGTTCAGAGGACATCTTCGTCAGCAGAGGCAGACTGATTTCGTCAACGGGTTCGGGCTGGCGCTTATATACCGGAACCTGAGCAGGTTCGTCTTCCGTTTCAGACTGTTCACGCAGGAAAATCCCGCGCTGGACACAGATTTCACAATCACGCCATGACACCACCACGCCGGACTGTGCGCGCATTTCCGGCGTCCATGCCCGGAGCTGTGCCGCGCATTCGATGGCCTCCATCTCTGACTGCATCGCGTCGGTTTCATCGCTGGCGGTCTGGTTCTCGTCATACTGATCCTGCAATTCATCCATGCGCTGCTGTTCCTGCTCCGTGTAAACCGCATCAGGCTCATCCTGAATACGATAGACCGCGCTGTCCTCGCCGTGAGAACTGACGGCGTCCAGACGTCCGGAGGCCCATGCCCAGCCCTCAGCCTCTTTCAGGCACTCCGCAACCACCTGGAGTTTTTCCAGCAGGGCCGTATCCAGCGCCAGTTTGTCCACAAAACAACCCTGTTCGTCACTGAACAGGTCAGCGCGGATTTCATCGCCGGAGAATGCCTTTTCCCCTACAAATGCGTACTTGCTGTTGTTGAGGGTGGAAACCTGGCTGTCGGTGATCAGATTACGTATCACACGCACTTCCGGTTTATTGTTCCAACTCTGACGACACGCAGCCTCATACACCTGCACCTGACGGTCGGGATTATCTTCCAGCGCCAGCGCCTGACAGTGTTCGGTGGTTATTTTGTCCTCTGCCAGTGCCTGAAGAAGAACCGGAGCCAGTCCTGCGAGCCTGAGCATGCGCTGGACGTGCTTCACACCGTAGCCCAGCAGGTCCCCGATTTGCGCTGGTGTTTTCCCTTCTTCTGCCAGAGAACGGAATCCGGCGATCTGCTCGGCAGGGTGCATTGTCTTGTGTCTGCCGTTTTCAGTCAGGGAGATAGCCCTCGCCAGTTCGCGGGGAACCACTTTGCAGGAGATCCATTCGTGATCGGGGTCGACCTTCCCTTCTTCAACCAGCAAACCGATGGCTTTGGTACGCCCACCGCCGCATACCACTTCCAGCCGACCATCATCACATTCCACGACCACGATGTTATGGATTTGCCCGACCGCGAAAATACTGTCGGCATAACCCCTGATTTCTTCCGGCGTGTGCGGGATAAGACGGCAGTTGAGATCCCCGATAAACAGGCGGGACCATGCGGTGTAACTGACAGGGGCACTGTCCAGTACGGCAACCAGGACGTCTGACTGAGCATCTGCTTTACGCGTTGACGCTTTGGGGCTGGCTTTTTTAACCTTTTTTGCTTTAGACTCGGTTACTGACATAGTTGATACTCCTCACAGATATTGATTACTGTCCGGCCCTGCGGAGTGGCTGCTCCGGCAGGGCACCTTTTTACTGCTGTTTACGGATGCCGTAGTCCCGGATATAACGGTTCATCAGGTGCTCACCACCCGGCTCAAAATTCCATACCCGCCATACCATTTCGCCGTTCTGACGAACCACCAGGCGAAAGTGCGTTCCCTGATCGTCTTCAATCGCGACATTCTGATACTGAGCTACGACCGCTTTAGCCTGTTCGCGAGTGAATGTGCCATCTGGCAGTGACTGAAGGGGCGGTATAACGCTGCTGGTCATGTCTTTCTCCTTTTCCTGCCCCGCAGGTTGCGGGGCGTTTTCATCATGCAGGTCAAAATGGGGCATCATCATCCATAGGCGGATAATCGTCCGGTAACGGCTGCGGCACCTGCTGAGACGGTGCGGCGCTCTGACGGGGTTTTCTGCCGCCTTTTTTCGGGGATTTTTCAGGGGAGCCAGCAGGTTGTGCCGGAGCGGCAGGACTCTGCGGTTGTGCGGGTTGCTGCGGAGCCGTGTTCTGTGGCTGACCGCCGTCACGACGACCGCCCAGCATCTGCATGGTGCCGTTCTGTCCGACAACGATTTCAGTGACATAGCGCGTTACGCCGCTGTCGTCCTGCCAGTTGCGGGTACGTAACTGCCCTTCGACGTACACCTGAGCGCCCTTGCGCAGATACTCGCTGGCCACTTCCGCGAGCTTGCCAAACAGCACCACGCGATGCCATTCGGTGTTTTCGCGCATCTCTCCGGTTTGTTTATCGCGCCAGGACTCAGAGGTGGCGAGGCTGAGATTAGCGACCGCGCCGCCATTGGGCATATAACGGACTTCCGGGTCCTGGCCCAGATTACCCACGATGGTGACTTTGTTGATGCCGCGTACTGTCATGATGAATCTCCTTCCGTTTGTTTTGCTTTTAAAAACCATCACCCGTTGAGTTGCCGGGGCCGCGGTTTTGACGTTTTGCGGGGACCTGCTGAACGCGCCCGCTGGTTGTTACCTTCACCCGTTTGAGAGCCGTTCGCCGCAAGGGCGTAAACCAGCGCGGGCGATGGCGGATGTCCAGGGCGCGGTTTACCGCGTGCCATTTACCCTGGACAGCTGACAGCGACTGTGCTTGTCTCAGCCCCGGCGAAAGGACTCAAAAGGGTGAAAAAACCAGGCAAGGAATGAGCAGGAACCCGCCGCAACGACGGAAAGCGCGGGCGCGAAACGGCGTTGCGCCTTACATCCCGGCGTCAGTTTGCCGGGGTGCAGAAAGCGCAGGATACGGCGCGTAAAAAGGGCGGCGTGACCGGAACGGTCGCAGCAAGCCTGCCGTTGACGTTGCGACAGCCTGGGATGGAAACCCGCTGCCCCGAAGGGGCCGGGCAGAGACAGCGCAGCTGGCTCGGTGCGAAGCATGACAGCCCCGGTTCCCGTCAGGGAAGTCGCCCGTAGTGAAAACGGGAACGGGAGGATAAGAATGGATTACATGCGGCTTAGTGGGAAACCTCGCCAACAGGGCGGGGAGCAGTCACGAGATGGCTGACAATTATCCGGCTTAATACCTGCCGGGAACATCAGGAGCGAAAATGCTTTTCTTTTCTTTTCTGTACTGCACAACGCTGTACCAGGCCGAAGCCAGGAAAGCAAAAACGGTGATCAGCACTCTTAATTCGTCCCCCGGCTCCTTCCCCTTCAGCATCAACGTTATGATGATGCCGGCAACGATAATCCATGCAACGCCACTCCAGAGACGCAGTTTATCCGCCGCGACATTAATCAGGATAAAAGCAACGGCCAGGATTCCCCCCCACAGAGCCGGTACAGGCTGAAACGGAATAAACAACAGGTTAATACCGGTTAAAAGAGTCACGGCTGCAAACATCAGAGACATACGCATAAAATTTCCTCCCTGGACACTCTGACTATACGGATCACTTCTGCTGCTCATCTCCGGGTTTATTATATTCGGGCGCATTTGCGCGCGGCAGCTGCTGACTGTTCTGCCGATGAACGTCAAGCCGTTCACGGAAATACTGGCGAAGATGTTCAGGCTGTTCCCGTTCAACAATCTCAGGCACCACAGGCTTGTTCATCCGTTCCTGCCAGGCAACGGCAGCGGCGGCTTTATCGACCGAGACCTTATCCTGCTCTTCTTTTGAGAAAGAGGCGATATTCCACTTTGACATATGCATCACCGGTCTGCTTTACAGGAAGATATCCCGGATAATACGCGCATTCCAGGGCTTCAGCGACTGACAACGGAGAGGAGAGTGCGCGGCGCCGGAGGCGCGGCGAAGTTTCTCTCCGGCAGGCGCAGCCTGCCCGGGTTTTCGCGCGGGCTGACAGGCGCCCTCCGGCCCGGACGCCTGCCATCATACTTACTGGCCTTTTCCACCCTGTAAGATGAAATGACCGCCGATGTACACGGCACACTGACAGGTCATGTATTCGCAGATTTCATCCATCACCTGCGCGGTGGTCAGTTCCCGCTGACCGGCATCACGGCGGCGGGCATTAATCAGGGCTTTGTACTGTCGCAGGATCTCACGGCTTTGTGGTGCAAGTTTCATATGTTTTCTCCTTAACCGGCGGGTTTCCCCGCCGGACATTAATCAGTTGCTGAAGACATAGCCGTCATGGAACACATAGCCGCTGCTGAACAGGTCACGCGCCCAGGCTTCAAAATCGAAATAACTGCGCAACGGCTCCGGCACCTCATTCAACAGGCCGTTGTCCTCAACCATCTCCCGCGCAAAGTCCTCCTCGCTTTCCGCCTCGCCCCGGTACGCATCATCAAACGCGTCATAATCACACTCGCCGGTATACTCCGCCCAGGCGATAAAAGCGGCTTCCCTGCCCTCTTCTTCGGCGCGTTTGTAAGCGGCGATAAAATCCCAGTCAATGGAGCATTCAGAGACGAACTGCGACGGGATACCTTCCCAGTCCTGAAACATAAACTCGGCATCCCATTCATCGGCATGCAGCGCCTGACAGGCCTCGTAAAAATCCTCCCTGCCGTCAAATTCCGTCAGATCAAACCATTTGCCGAAAATGCTGCCGCAGTTGTATTTGTGATACGTGCCCACGTAAACAGCGGGTGTGGTGGTCGTAGTGCTCATAAAAAATCCTCCCTAGTCGATGTCGTCTGAGTTCCGGCTTACGCCGTGCCGACACGACAGCCGGGCGAAAAGCGGAGGATGCAAGGGCGTCACCGAAGCCGCAGCGCAGTAAAAAAGCAGGAGCAGGCTGGACGGTTTGACGGCGAAAACTGAGCCGGAAAACGACGGGAAGACGGCGGATAACGTATGAAATAAACTGCGACCGGGTGAAGGTGACGGCGTTTACGCTTCCCTTGCATCAGCCGCGGCCCGGCTACAGTAGAGGCACGGCGTTTGCCGCAGGCCGCACGGGACGTAACTCACTGCGAAGCCGGAACAACGTGGAGGAAGAGCCATAAAAGCGGAGCCGGCGACATCCTTATCCTTCGTGCCAGATTCAGGGGGCCGCCGCCCCCTGCTGTTCGCTACACTGGCCGTATTGCTGACAGGGCATTGCGGACAAGACTGATTTCTGCACGCGCTTCTGCCATGACCTCATGTAAAAGGGTTAAATCCATCCACCGGCGCGGAGGCTCGCCCGGAATACGCAGCACATCGCACATCTGGCCACATGCCAGGATTTGATCCACTTTGTCGCTGATAACAAAGAACTCAACGCTGCTGTAGCGTGCCCCTTTGTTCAGGATGGCATCGAGCACCACCGGCAAATTGTCATCATCGTCCAGCCAGCAGGGCATATCATTTTCCTTCACAACCAGACGGAAATTTCGGGTCTGGCGATAAAACAGCGTTTCCCCGCGCGTGTTCAGTGCCGCCTTTATCCGGCGCGCATCCTCCCATACCTGCCGGGATACATCCCGCACGGCGCGGGACAGGCAATCCGTTACAGCCTGAATCTCCGGCTCCGTCAGCCATTCCCCGGCCCAGGGGAAAGCTATCTGTGTTCCGTCCTCCGGAAGCTGCGGCGCGTCAGCATAGCGGCTGCCGGATAAAATAATCTGCGCTGGCGTCCCGGCTATTTTTGTCATGGCTCTTTGCAGCTCTGCGGGTACGTCACCGGTACAAAGCAAAGGAAGCAGTTGAACAATATTTGCCGCATCCAGACGGACATAAATGCTTATCCAGCCCGGTTTATTGACCGGATCACGCTGATCAACATCGGTATGGTCAGGCCATCCATAATCAGCAATCAAATCGCGCGCACGGCGCATAACAAGGGCGTTTAACGTGGTGGTTTCCTGCATAATGGGTTCCTCTGAACGGGGTCAGTACACGCCGCCCGGGCGGCGTGTTGATTTCATTTTTTCAGTAAGGCGCGAACTTTCGCCGCATCAGCCAGGCGACGGGTAACGCTTTCCGGGACCGGATGATTGCTGTCACGGGCGGTCCATTCCCTGTGCCATAACGCCTGTTCGGCAGTGGTCAGCAGGGTTTCAAGCAGGTCCGCCGGCACCATCACCGCCGGAACTGCCTCTTTCACCTGTTCAATAAGATCCATCACCGCACCGGCAGACACGCCCGACTCAAGCCGTTGTTCCTCCGGAATGGCATCCATACGCGCCAGTACCGCCCTTGTGTCCTGCTCCGAAACGGCATATTCCATTCCGTCGGCCAGTGCTTCGATATCCGCCGGGGACCAGATAATGAGGTTCAGCGGGGTTTCTGCGGGATACTGCTCACGCAACAACCGGCAGAGGGTTTCACAGGTTCCGTACATGTTTTTCTCCTTAGTCCTTAAAGCAGGCATCCAGCTCAAGAATTTCGTTGTATGCCGCCATAAACAGGGCATTGATGCGAAAAAGGGTCTGACGGGTCAGGCGTTCGGCCAGCACATCGGAATCAAAGCGATAGCGGTGCTCCATACCATTCAGCGCCGCACGCAGGTCACACATGCTGTTGGCGACTTCCGCCACTTCTGCGCGGAGTTTTTCGTGTCCTGCATAGTTCATTACGCGGCCTCCGGGAACTCGTCGTTAGCGGCCGGGTACTGCATGGCACGCCGGACGGCGGCCAGACGTTGCTGTCCGGCCCGGTGATACTGCTCCAGCAATTCAATACCGATGTAACGACGGCCAGCCCGGAGGGCGGCCACGCAGGTGGAGCCACTGCCGGCAAAGGGGTCGAGCACAATCGCGCCGGGATGTGTGAAGGACTCGATCAGCGGTTGCAGGCTGGTTACGGGTTTTTCTGTCGGGTGGTGCCGGTTGCCGCTGTATTTCCAGCCCAGCACGTCCGGCAGCGGGTTTTGTGGCAGACGTGGACGGCCTTTTGCAAGGATGTAGGCGCATTCGTGGCGATAGCCCACGTATGCGGCCTTCGATGTGTAGGTTTTGGTAAACACCAGGTGGCCGACAACGCTGAATCCCGCATTTTTCCAGGCAGCCATAAAGCGATCGACGCGGTTCCAGCCGTAGAAGCTCACCATCAGCGTGTCTTTTTTCAGCACGCGATACATCTCATGGCAGGCGGGTTGCAGCCATTCATCGGTTTTATCGCCGGCGATGGTACGCCCCTGACGGTCACGAAAACCGACGAGATATGGCGGGTCGGTGAGAATGAAATCGACAGCATTATCCGGAAAGCCGGACATGATATGGACGCAATTACCCTGGATAAATCGGGACATGGTAGTTCTCCTTTCTCAAATGCGGCGCCAGTTACGCCGTGCCGATACGACAGCCGGGCGAAAAGCGGAGAATGCAGGGGCGGTGCCGCAAGCCGCAGCGCAGTGAAAAAGCCCACGCTGGCTGGACGGTTTGACGGCGAAAATTGAGACGGAAAACGACGGGAAGACAGCGGGTAATGCCTTTGAAATTAACTGCGACCGGGTGAGGACACCGGCGGAGCGAACCCTTGCATTCGAAGCGGCCCGGCTACAGTAGCGGCACGGCGGCCACAGGATGGCAGGAACCTCAAATACGGCCTATGTTCAGAACTGAAGAAAACAAAGATTTCGCATGCGAAATCTTCACCGGAGCAATGCTAATGTGCGGTCGGTTTACGCAATACAACTCCCGCGAGGAGTACCTGTCCTTTCTCGGAGAAGAAGCAGAACGGAATATACCGTATGATCCGGAGCCCGTCGGCCGCTACAACGTTGCGCCCGGAACCCAGGTATTGCTGCTGAGTGAACGCCGCTCGCAGCTGCATCTCGATCCTGTTCACTGGGGTTATGCCCCGGAGTGGTGGAACAAGCCCGCTCTCATCAACGCCAGAAGTGAAACTGCGGCCAGCAGCCGGATGTTCAGGCCACTCTGGGAGCACGGACGGACCATTGTCTTTGCCGACGGCTGGTTCGAGTGGAAACAGCAAAACGGCGTTAAACAGCCATTTTTCATTTACCGTAAGGACGGAAATCCACTCCTGCTCGCAGCCATAGGGAAACCACCCTTTGAGAACGGCAATGACCACGAAGGATTCCTGATCGTCACGGCAACTGCGGATGAGGGGCTGCTGGATATTCACGATCGGCGACCGCTCGTGTACTCACCGGCTGCCGCACGGGAATGGCTTAGCGAAAACACTACCGGTAAAGAGGCAGAAGACATTGCCCGTGAGGGCAGTCTTTCCGCCGAAGATTTCACATGGCACCCCGTCAGCCGGGCTGTTGGCAATCCGGGGAACCAGGGCCGGGAACTGATAGAGCCACTGGCTTAGCAGACGGTGAGATACCCGGCATCCACTCACAGGGTTATGCACCGTTTCTGTGGATAACCCAGAGCCTGTTTTATCCGCCAGAACAATGACCTGGCAGGAGCAGGTAAAATTCTTCTTGCAGGACGGGAAATATCTTAAATAATACTGTATATAAAAACAGGTATTTTAAGAGGTATGCCATGTTACTTTTTGTCGCCCCCGAACAGGAGCCGGTGCCGTCCACTGCCCCGCTGTTCACCGAACGTTGCCCGGCGGGTTTTCCGTCGCCGGCCGCCGATTACACGGAGGAGGAACTGGACCTGAATGCCTATTGCATCCGGCGTCCGGCTGCAACGTTCTTCGTCAGGGCTATCGGGGATTCGATGAAAGAGATGGGCCTGCATTCCGGCGACCTGATGGTGGTCGACAAAGCCGAAAAGCCGCTGCAGGGTGACATTGTCATCGCGGAGACTGATGGCGAATTCACAGTTAAACGCCTGCAGCTGACACCCCGTATCGCCCTGCTGCCGATGAACCCGGCCTATCCCACTCTCTATCCGGAAGACCTGCAGATTTTTGGGGTGGTGACAGCCTTCATACACAAAACACGGGGCATGGACTGATGTACGCGCTTGCTGACGTGAATTCGTTCTATGCCAGCTGCGAAAAGGTTTTTCGCCCTGACCTGCGAAACAAACCCGTCGTCGTTCTCTCAAATAACGATGGCTGCGTCATTGCGAGAAGTCCTGAAGCGAAGCGGCTGGGTATCAAAATGGGGGTACCGTGGCTTCAGCTGAAGTCGATGAAATTTCCGGAGCCGGTTATCGCGTTCTCCAGTAATTACGCCCTCTACGCATCAATGTCGAACAGGGTCATGGTTCACCTGGAAGAGCTGGCGCCGCGCGTGGAGCAGTACAGCATCGACGAGATGTTTCTGGACATTCGCGGTATAGACAGCTGCATCGATTTCGAGGATTTCGGCCGGCAGCTGCGTGAGCACGTTCGTTCCGGCACAGGGCTAACCATCGGCGTCGGAATGGGACCGACCAAAACGCTGGCTAAAAGCGCACAATGGGCGTCGAAAGAGTGGCCACAGTTTGGTGGCGTGCTGGCGTTAACGCCAGACAATATCCGCCGTACGGAAAAACTGCTGTCACTGCAGCCGGTGGAGGAAATCTGGGGGGTTGGCCGCAGGATCTCAAAGAAGCTGAGCACAATGGGGATAACAACTGCACTGCAGCTGGCGCGCGCGAACCCTGTATTTATCAGGAAAAACTTCAATGTAGTTCTGGAGAGAACGGTCCGGGAACTCAATGGAGAAAGCTGTATTTCCCTGGAGGAAGCACCTCCCCCCAAACAGCAGATAGTCTGCAGCAGGAGCTTTGGGGAGCGTGTCACGACGTATGAAGCCATGCGACAGGCAGTCTGTCAGTACGCTGAGCGTGCAGCTGAAAAGCTGCGCGGAGAGCGTCAGTTCTGCAGGCATATTGCCGTGTTTGTGAAAACATCGCCGTTCGCCGTAAATGAGCCCTACTACGGTAATCTGGCCAGTGAAAAACTACTCATCCCCACGCAGGACACACGGGACATCATTGCCGCTGTCGTCAGAGCTCTGGACAGGGTCTGGCTGGATGGTCACCGTTACGCAAAGGCAGGCTGTATGCTGAACGATTTCACGCCAACCGGGGTATCGCAGCTGAATTTGTTTGATGAAGTACAGCCGCGGGAACGGAGCGAGCAGCTGATGCAAGTCCTGGATGGTATTAACCATTCCGGTCTGGGGAAAGTGTGGTTTGCGGGACGTGGGATTGCGCCTGACTGGCAGATGAAACGAGAAATGCTTTCCCCTGCGTACACAACGCGCTGGAATGATCTTCCGGTGGCAATGATAAGATGATCTGCCACCGAAAGATTTCGCATGCGAAATCTGGGTTACATCTACCCGTCAGAATTCGTCATCCGAATAGCCAGATTTCGCATGCGAAATCACTTCTTTTGTGCGGCCTTCCGTTAAATAGTGCGTGACTGTTGTTTCTGATGTGGAGTAATCAACACCCTCTATTTTATGAACTTCTATGCCATCGAGTTTTAGCTCAAGTATATCTTCCCTATTTTTCTTACGTGATAGCACCTTAAATTCACGACGGAAATCATCGGGAGTCGTCCTTATCTCTGGGTCAAAGTATGAAATATCCTCATCATGCTGATACATATTTACTTCAGCTTCCCGGAACCTTCGGTCTGCATTCAGTACCCCAGACGATTTATGAAACAGGATAATATTCATGACAGAAGGGTCTGTACTTTCCTTTGGCTTTTGCGCGGAAGTAAACAGTATCCCATCGAGTTCGCAACGCTCAAATGTTGAGAGATAATCAGCGATAGCTTGCGTCAACAAGTAATTTGTTTCTTCAAGCTCAGGAACAACCGGCATAACAAGTTTTCTGGAGAGATTCTGAATAAAACTACTGCGCTCATATCGAAGTAGATACTCCGGATCAAAGCGGCTAAATCCGTTAACAGCCAGCCCTTTCAGACTGGAGAGGTCGAGTAATCTGACTGTCCGCAACAAAGTGAACTCAGCAACAGCAACATAACTACCTACAGGTGGCCGCACTTCGGATATGGCATTTTTTCTGGACGTAGCGCCATAGAAGACTGAGATACCTCTAGCATTCATTCTGCCGGAAGGTGTCAGTTCAGGAGGAGGAGGACCGAAACTCGACTCGGGCATACGTAATGCGATTTCAAGTGCATCCTCTGACTGAAAAATACGACCACGGAAAATTGGTTTGTTAGGCTCAAAATCGATGAATGCTGAGGGATGATTTTCGTGAAGGTAAGTAAAAACCTCTTCGAAAGTTGCCATCGCGTCCATATTAAAGAATCGATTACTCTCCCGAAGTTTCCTTTCCATTGAATTCCATTTTCTGGACAGGTTTCCTGAGATGGTTACAGCTTCAACAAAATGAGGCTCATCACCATATTTTCTATCATGTGAGCTCCAGTCAAACCATAACTCCTCGAGCAGTTCCGATAAGTCATCAATGATATTATCATTGGCTGTGACCTCTTGCTCCAGAACTGAGAAGAGAGGTTCACCTTCATACTCTTCCAGATAATGGTTACATTCTCCGCCCCTATAATAATTTTCAATCAACCAGTCGACCTTTTCAGCCAGTGTTTCCATCGACATCGTCATCTCTTCGGAGTCACAATAATCGCATGATTCTGAGGCATCAGGATCGCTTGCGATGATGTTGTTCAGATAACGGTCATCGTTCAGACACTGCCTGCAAATTCTCTTTGAACCCGGCACTCTGTTTAATCCTTAGGTTAGATAGATTTCGCATGCGAAATCTTTCGGTTTAATCTCGTCGATGCAGCTGTATAAGAGCCTCAGAAGGACGATAGTGCTGCTTTGCCCACCGCCCGTAATTATTAACGGACTCATACTGACGTTCTGCAGCACCATCACGGTAATACAGTATATGGATAATCCCGTGTAGCTGCAGATAACTGGCTACAGTGGTTACATTATTACGAACGAAACGCGTGTGGCTCTGGAAGATATCAAGATCAACTCCGTCCTGTCCGTCATCAAGCGCATCAAGAATAAAAGCGATTAATGCAGAAGCGATAGAACGTCTGCCAGAGCCTGCGATACAAGCATCAAGCTCTTGAAAAGTCATCTGGATTTCCTGTTGTTACGGTAGCTGGAATCCTCTTCAATTGCAGCCACGAACCATCCGGTAGCAGTTTGCCTGTCTATGCTATCAGGCAAGGAAGCCACTAACTGCTCAAGTGGAAGTGTACGATTGGCTCTGAATATCAGCGCCGACATACCACACCAGTCCTGGTTACTTTCGGGCTTCCAGCCGATGCTGAGCATCAATGTTAACGCCGTCTGAGCTGCCCACAACGGAGTTTCAGCCGGGTTAGAGGCCCATGAAAGTAATGCCGCGCCGGGTACGGGCCTGCTTCTTGTAACGTATCCTAGATTGATAGCCGCTTCTGTTAATGCGGCAGCTGCTTCGGATTGCGTTCCGGGATAACGAAGCGCCCAGTGGCGGACAATTTGGCCACGGAATGCCGTGGCCATTTCGGTGAACGGGGTTGATTTCATCACTGAGAGCGCATTCCTTTGACGCGTAGTTCAGAAGCCTCAACTGAAATCTCACCAATGTCCATTTTCACCCACACATACCCAGCTTTGTCTGGCGCACGGTCAGTCATTATTACCCCTTGCTGATCGTCTATCTCGACAACAACCTGCCAGGTTTTTACATCTGAATTGCTGCCCAAAGGCTTGGTTGGTTTTTTGTTCTGAGCCTTAGATTTCGCATGCGAAATCTCACCTTTGTTTTTGTTTTTTACTGCATCAAGAACAGCTTTAACCTGCGAACGTGAAATACCAGACTCTCGCGCAGCTGCGACAAGCTTCTCGGCCTCTTCGGGAGACTTTTCATTTACCTGTATCAGTGTGTATGCCAGATCGACATCAGATGTGACTTTATCCCGGAGAAGGGCGGTAACATTTTCTGGTGCATCAATGAGACGAAGGTGTTTACTGACAAATGAGGTAGGCTTCCCCATTGTTTTTGCGATTTGCTCACCCGTCATATTGAACTCATGCTTGAGCTCATAGAACGATTTTGCAGTCGCTAATGGTTTCAAACCAGACTGCTGCAGGTTTTCAATGAGCTGACCGATGATGCGTTCTTTTCTTTCCCGTGGTGGTTTACCAACATAAATATCAATGTGGGTATCACCACGCTTGCGGGCAGTGCGAACACGCGTTTCGCCTAACCATATCTGGTAGCCACGTCTGTCACGAGGATAACAACGAGGTGGGGTAAGCATCCCTATCGTTTCGAAGGTATCAGACATACCATCGATGATATCTTCCTCGAAGTCTTCTTCAGGTCGCACTTGATCTTCAGCATAAACCAGATTTATATCGACGCGTATTATCTGACCATCAGGTTCGATATCCGGGCGTGCAATATCCGCCATAATCTGGTGTGCAGCTATATCATGGCTCTGCTCATCTGGCTGTTTATTTGCAATGACTTTTTCAATATCAGAAACAACAGCAGAATTTTTTTTCATTTCCTGCTGCGCCTGTAGTCGCTTCATAAAAGGTTTCTTGGCCATTACTTACCTCCTGCGAGCATAATAATTTTCTGGGTAAGTTCTTTATACTGAATTGCAGGAAGACATTTTGGGTCGTATTCATCAAAGGAGAGACCAAGTTCGATCGCTTCTTTTGCAGCAGCAGGTACAAATGATATATAGGCGAGAATGTATTCTTCAGAGTAGCCTTTTCCCTGAAGGATCTCGATGAGGAGATTCAGATTCAGTGTATCAATAGGCCCCAGATATCCTTCTTTAAGTGGTTTTTTATAATTTTTCACCTGCGTCTGGGTCACGTAAGTCCCCATGAACTGCAGCGAAGGATTGTAGTTCCGCTTAATTTTCTGCATATAAGTAAGCTGTTTACCAACTGCATTACGGGCCTGCTTCTCCAGCAGGGTAGGGATCAGAAGATAATCAGCTGACATATGCGCTGCGATCATAACATTTGAATAAGATGGCGCTGAATCAGCAATAATAAAATCAAACTGTTTCTTCAGTTCTTCAATACGTTCCCTGAAGTCGAACATGCAGTCGCTGTTTCGGTAGTTAATTTCATTAAGTTCACTGGTAGCACCGATAAAAAAGCGCCCGCCAGGAAGCTCAATCGGTCGAATCTCTGTTTCAGAAAAGAAAAGCTGATATGTATTCGCTTCACCGGGTGTAAAACTGTTACTTAAAGGTTCGCGTTCTATCTCATAAGGTAAGCCGTCAGGGAATGCCCTCTCCGTCAGACCAGTTGTCCAGTCCATATCAATTTCAAGCACGCGGAAACCAGCTTTACGAAGATCATGTGCAATTTCACTGGATGACTGCGATTTAACGATTCCGCCCTTCTGACTACATACAACGATCAGTTTTCCGATAGGTCCAATTTTCAGTGTCATGTAACAGTCCTTAAGATTTCGCATGCGAAATGTTTGAGAAGGGGCGGCACGGCTTGAAAGAGTATTTCAATAATGAAATGAATTCATTGCGGGATTTCATACACACTCCTGTGAGTCAGGCGTTTCGCCAGGTGCAGAAGCAGCTATCTGCCACTGCGTTTGTTGTCGAGCTTTCATGACGACATAAACAGTATACAGATAAACATTAGAGTATCAATAATGATACGCAATAGATTTCGCATGCGAAATCACATTTTGATTATTTCTGGTGATCGTAATTGATTTTGTTGACCCACTACGCAAACCGTGAGTCTGTTCAGAGCTTGCATCTGAGCAGGCGAAGGGTTGGACAAGCCCGATGGGCGCGTCAGCCTGTCACATTTGGGTATCCCCAAAGATGACCATCCAGTTTGATTTAGAATATTTGATATGATACCAATATAAAGTTACCACCATATATTAGACCATTCATATTAGACCATGAGTATAAAAAATGTACATCTACGCATATCTTCGAGCGTCAACTGCTGAGCAGGATGCGTTTCGTTCAAAGAACAGGCTAAAAGAATTTGCAGCGCTTCATGGTCATCGAATTGCTGGCTGGTATGTTGAAAATGCATCAGGCGCATCCCTGAACCGTCCGGAATTAACTCGGATGCTTGCAGATATGGAGCCTGGGGACGTTATTTTGATTGAACAGGTGGACCGGCTATCCCGTCTGAATGATGCTGGCTGGGAGATTCTTAGAAAAGAGATAACAGATAAACGGTTATCTGTTGTCAGTCTTGATCTTCCAACCAGCCATATGGCCCTGACCAACGCAGTCAGCGATGACTTCACCAAAAGCATGTTAAAGGCCGTAAATGGCATGATGCTGGATATGCTCGCCGCTATTGCCCGAAAAGACTACGAGGACCGGCGACGTCGTCAGTCAGAGGGAATCAGTAAGGCCAAAGCTGAAGGCAAATACCGGGGCAGGGTGGCCGATGCGCAGAAACATGAACTAATACGCACTCTGCGACTGGTCAACGGAAAATCACTGCGTGAAACAGCCCGGCTAGCTGGCGTATCAAAGATGACAGTAATCAGGGTCTGTAACGGCAATCAGAAACAGGATACTGATTGACGATACTTATTCACGTTAGGTTCAGATCAAACAATTAAGCTTATGGAGCGAATATGGCTGAAAGATTATCTCAAAGAGAACATGAGATGTTGGAGGAATTCCTTTGTACTGTTCTTGATGATTTCAGTAAAGGCAATATAACCCGCCATCAGGCTGTCAGCGGTATCGCGACATTATATACAGCTGCCGCAGAAGGACGGAGAGAAGAGATTTTAGAATATCTGAGAAAGGGAAGAAAGTTGCTAAGAGGGGAGCCCGCAGAATTCGGAAAAAATCGTACGCTAAGGTTTTCCGGGCATCCGTAAGGGCCGAAACTTCCCGTCTTCCAGTCTGCGGCTCTGCCGCCAGACGTAATCGCCGGTTAGGTTGATGTGCTCCCAGCCCAGCGGCGACAGGAATTGCAGCAGCTCGCCGTCCACCGGCTTGCCGGCCTCGACCAACCCCTGGGTGGCGCGTTCCAGGTACACCGTGTTCCACAGCACGATAGCCGCCGTCACCAGGTTGAGGCCGCTGGCCCGGTAGCGCTGCTGCTCGAAGCTCCGATCCCTGATTTCCCCAAGGCGGTTGAAGAACACCGCCCTGGCCAGCGAGTTGCGCGCCTCACCTTTGTTCAGGCCGGCATGCACGCGGCGGCGCAGTTCAACACTTTGCAGCCAGTCCAGGATGAACAGCGTGCGCTCGATCCGGCCCAGCTCGCGCAGGGCCACGGCCAGTCCGTTCTGGCGCGGGTAGCTGCCGAGCTTGCGCAGCATCAGCGAGGCGGTGACGGTGCCCTGCTTGATCGAGCTGGCCAGGCGCAGGATGTCGTCCCAGTGGGCACGCACGTGCTTGATGTTCAGGGTGCCGCCGATCAGCGGGCGCAACGTCGGGTAGGCTTGCACGCCCTGCGGCACGTACAGCTTGGTTTCGCCGAGGTCGCGGATGCGCGGCGCGAAGCGGAAGCCTAGCAGGTGCATCAGGGCAAAGACGTGATCGGTGAAGCCGGCCGTGTCGGTGTAGTGCTCCTCGATCCGCAGGTCGGACTCGTGGTACAGCAGGCCGTCGAGCACATAGGTGGAATCGCGGACGCCGACATTCACCACGCGGGTGCTGAACGGCGCGTACTGGTCGGAGATATGGGTATAGAACAGCCGTCCCGGCTCGCTACCGTACTTCGGGTTGACGTGCCCGGTGCTCTCGCCCCGGCCACCCGCGCGGAAGCGCTGGCCATCGGAGGATGAGGTCGTGCCGTCGCCCCAGTGGGCGGCAAAGGCGTGGCGATACTGGTGGTTGACCAGCTCGGCCAAGGCCGCCGAATAGGTTTCGTCGCGGATGTGCCAGGCTTGCAGCCAGGACAGCTTGGCGTAGGTCAGGCCGGGGCTCGACTCGGCCATCTTGGTCAGCCCGAGGTTGATCGCATCACCGAGGATTGCGGACAGCAGCAACGTCCTGTCTTTGGCCTCGGCCCCGTCCTTCAAGTGGGTGAAGTGGCGGCTGAAGCCCGTCCAGTCGTCCACGTCCATCAGCAGTTCGGTGATCTTGATGCGCGGCAGTAACTGGCTGGTTTGGTCGATCAGCGCCTGCGCCCGATCCGGCACCGCCGCATCCAGCGGGGTGATTTTCAGCCCTGACTCGGTGAGGATGGCATCGGGCAGCTCGTTGTCCTTGGCCAGGCGGGTGACGGTGGCCAACTGCTCGTCCAGCAGCTGCAAACGCTCTTCCAGGTACTGGTCGCTGTTCGGGTTGATCGCCAGGGGCAGGGCCTGCTCGCGCTTGAGTGCGGCGAACTTCTCGGCCGGCAGCAGGTAGTCGTCGAAGTCGCGGAACTGCCGCGAGCCCTTGACCCAGATGTCGCCGGAGCGCAGGGCGTTCTTCAGCTCGGACAGGGCGCAGATTTCGTAGAATTTCCGGTCGAGGCCTTCCGGGGTGATCACCAGCGGCTTCCAGCGCGGCTTGATGAAGGCCGTGGGTGCATCGGCCGGCACCTTGCGCAGGTTGTCGGCGTTCATCTCACGCAGGGTCTGCACGGCTGCCAGCACGCCTTGCGCGGCCGGCCCGTGCTGTTCCCCAACTTTTCGCTCGGCGAAGTGTATGAACATGCGCCGCCGGCGACGAATCGCCAAATCTCACCGTATCTCCCGAGCGGACGATTTCGCACCGGTCTGCCCGTCGAAGGGCTTGCGATCGAACGGGGCGACCTTTTCTATGCATGTCCGCGAGCCAGCGTCTTTTATGGCACGGCGCTCGACGCCGACCTTCGGACGCGCGGCGTAAGCACGCTTGTCATGGCCGGGATAAGCACCACCGGCGTTGTTCTTTCAAGCGTCGCCTGGGCTAGTGATGCGGACTACGACGTGCGTTTGGTCCAGGACTGCTGCTACGACCCGGATCGGGATGCCCACGAAGCTCTGTTGCGTTCCGGGTTCGGCGGACGTGTACAGGTCGTGTAATTTTCGGGCCTCGCATGATCGCGGCCATAGCCGCAGGTGGATTGGTGCGAGGCAGGGCCAGTCCAAGTCAGGGTGCGGTCATCGCGGCGCCTGCAACTCTCAAAAACCCATCGCCGTAGCGGAGGTCTTGTAATCGCATGTCATTACGCACGCCCGATTTATTGTTCACAGCGATAGCACCTGCCATTTGGGGCAGCACCTACATTGTCACCACCCAATACCTGCCGAACTTCTCACCGATGACGGTCGCGATGCTGCGGGCGTTGCCGGCGGGTTTATTGCTCGTGATGATCGTCCGACAGATTCCAACGGGAATCTGGTGGATGCGCATCTTCATCCTCGGCGCACTTAATATTTCGCTATTCTGGAGCTTGTTGTTTATTTCGGTCTACCGCCTGCCGGGCGGGGTCGCGGCGACGGTAGGCGCTGTGCAGCCGCTGATGGTCGTGTTCATCTCTGCCGCTCTGCTAGGTAGCCCGATACGATTGATGGCGGTCCTGGGGGCTATTTGCGGAACTGCGGGCGTGGCGCTGTTGGTGTTGACACCAAACGCAGCGCTAGATCCTGTCGGCGTCGCAGCGGGCCTGGCGGGGGCGGTTTCCATGGCGTTCGGAACCGTGCTGACCCGCAAGTGGCAACCTCCCGTGCCTCTGCTCACCTTTACCGCCTGGCAACTGGCGGCCGGAGGACTTCTGCTCGTTCCAGTAGCTTTAGTGTTTGATCCGCCAATCCCGATGCCTACAGGAACCAATGTTCTCGGCCTGGCGTGGCTCGGCCTGATCGGAGCGGGTTTAACCTACTTCCTTTGGTTCCGGGGGATCTCGCGACTCGAACCTACAGTTGTTTCCTTACTGGGCTTTCTCAGCCCGGGGACCGCCGTGTTGCTAGGATGGTTGTTCTTGGATCAGACGCTGAGTGCGCTTCAAATCATCGGCGTCCTGCTCGTGATCGGGAGTATCTGGCTGGGCCAACGTTCCAACCGCACTCCTAGGGCGCGTATAGCTTGCCGGAAGTCGCCTTGACCCGCATGGCATAGGCCTATCGTTTCCACGATCAGCGATCGGCTCGTTGCCCTGCGCCGCTCCAAAGCCCGCGACGCAGCGCCGGCAGGCAGAGCAAGTAGAGGGCAGCGCCTGCAATCCATGCCCACCCGTTCCACGTTGTTATAGAAGCCGCATAGATCGCCGTGAAGAGGAGGGGTCCGACGATCGAGGTCAGGCTGGTGAGCGCCGCCAGTGAGCCTTGCAGCTGCCCCTGACGTTCCTCATCCACCTGCCTGGACAACATTGCTTGCAGCGCCGGCATTCCGATGCCACCCGAAGCAAGCAGGACCATGATCGGGAACGCCATCCATCCCCGTGTCGCGAAGGCAAGCAGGATGTAGCCTGTGCCGTCGGCAATCATTCCGAGCATGAGTGCCCGCCTTTCGCCGAGCCGGGCGGCTACAGGGCCGGTGATCATTGCCTGGGCGAGTGAATGCAGAATGCCAAATGCGGCAAGCGAAATGCCGATCGTGGTCGCGTCCCAGTGAAAGCGATCCTCGCCGAAAATGACCCAAAGCGCGGCCGGCACCTGTCCGACAAGTTGCATGATGAAGAAGACCGCCATCAGGGCGGCGACGACGGTCATGCCCCGGGCCCACCGGAACGAAGCGAGCGGGTTGAGAGCCTCCCGGCGTAACGGCCGGCGTTCGCCTTTGTGCGACTCCGGCAAAAGGAAACAGCCCGTCAGGAAATTGAGGCCGTTCAAGGCTGCCGCGGCGAAGAACGGAGCGTGGGGGGAGAAACCGCCCATCAGCCCACCGAGCACAGGTCCCGCGACCATCCCGAACCCGAAACAGGCGCTCATGAAGCCGAAGTGCCGCGCGCGCTCATCGCCATCAGTGATATCGGCAATATAAGCGCCGGCTACCGCCCCAGTCGCCCCGGTGATGCCGGCCACGATCCGCCCGATATAGAGAACCCAAAGGAAAGGCGCCGTCGCCATGATGGCGTAGTCGACAGCAGCGCCGGCCAGCGAGACGAGCAAGACCGGCCGCCGCCCGAAACGATCCGACAGCGCGCCCAGCACAGGTGCGCAGGCAAATTGCATCAACGCATACAGCGCCAGCAGAATGCCATAGTGGGCGGTGACGTCGTTCGAGTGAACCAGATCGCGCAGGAGGCCCGGCAGCACCGGCATAATCAGGCCGATGCCGACAGCGTCGAGCGCGACAGTGCTTAGAATTACGATCAGGGGTCTGTTGGGTTTCACGTCTGGCCTCCGGACCAGCCTCCGCTGGTCCGATTGAACGCGCGGATTCTTTATCACTGATAAGTTGGTGGACATATTATGTTTATCAGTGATAAAGTGTCAAGCATGACAAAGTTGCAGCCGAATACAGTGATCCGTGCCGCCCTGGACCTGTTGAACGAGGTCGGCGTAGACGGTCTGACGACACGCAAACTGGCGGAACGGTTGGGGGTTCAGCAGCCGGCGCTTTACTGGCACTTCAGGAACAAGCGGGCGCTGCTCGACGCACTGGCCGAAGCCATGCTGGCGGAGAATCATACGCATTCGGTGCCGAGAGCCGACGACGACTGGCGCTCATTTCTGATCGGGAATGCCCGCAGCTTCAGGCAGGCGCTGCTCGCCTACCGCGATGGCGCGCGCATCCATGCCGGCACGCGACCGGGCGCACCGCAGATGGAAACGGCCGACGCGCAGCTTCGCTTCCTCTGCGAGGCGGGTTTTTCGGCCGGGGACGCCGTCAATGCGCTGATGACAATCAGCTACTTCACTGTTGGGGCCGTGCTTGAGGAGCAGGCCGGCGAGCGCGGCGGCACCGTTGAACAGGCTCCGCTCTCGCCGCTGTTGCGGGCCGCGATAGACGCCTTCGACGAAGCCGGTCCGGACGCAGCGTTCGAGCAGGGACTCGCGGTGATTGTCGATGGATTGGCGAAAAGGAGGCTCGTTGTCAGGAACGTTGAAGGACCGAGAAAGGGTGACGATTGATCAGGACCGCTGCCGGAGCGCAACCCACTCACTACAGCAGAGCCATGTAGACAACATCCCCTCCCCCTTTCCACCGCGTCAGACGCCCGTAGCAGCCCGCTACGGGCTTTTTCATGCCCTGCCCTAGCGTCCAAGCCTCACGGCCGCGCTCGGCCTCTCTGGCGGCCTTCTGGCGCTCCTGCTGCGGCGTCCGCTCGTGGGCCGTGGCGCGGGTCCGCGCGCCGGCCTCGTGCGCCTGGCGCTCGCGGGCGAGGTCCAGGGCGGCCGTCTTCACGTTCTGCCTTGCGCAGATGAGATAGGGGAGCCCGCAGAATTCGGAAAAAATCGTACGCTAAGGTTTTCCGGGCATCCGTAAGGGCCGAAACTTCCCGTCTTCCAGTCTGCGGCTCTGCCGCCAGACGTAATCGCCGGTTAGGTTGATGTGCTCCCAGCCCAGCGGCGACAGGAATTGCAGCAGCTCGCCGTCCACCGGCTTGCCGGCCTCGACCAACCCCTGGGTGGCGCGTTCCAGGTACACCGTGTTCCACAGCACGATAGCCGCCGTCACCAGGTTGAGGCCGCTGGCCCGGTAGCGCTGCTGCTCGAAGCTCCGATCCCTGATTTCCCCAAGGCGGTTGAAGAACACCGCCCTGGCCAGCGAGTTGCGCGCCTCACCTTTGTTCAGGCCGGCATGCACGCGGCGGCGCAGTTCAACACTTTGCAGCCAGTCCAGGATGAACAGCGTGCGCTCGATCCGGCCCAGCTCGCGCAGGGCCACGGCCAGTCCGTTCTGGCGCGGGTAGCTGCCGAGCTTGCGCAGCATCAGCGAGGCGGTGACGGTGCCCTGCTTGATCGAGCTGGCCAGGCGCAGGATGTCGTCCCAGTGGGCACGCACGTGCTTGATGTTCAGGGTGCCGCCGATCAGCGGGCGCAACGTCGGGTAGGCTTGCACGCCCTGCGGCACGTACAGCTTGGTTTCGCCGAGGTCGCGGATGCGCGGCGCGAAGCGGAAGCCTAGCAGGTGCATCAGGGCAAAGACGTGATCGGTGAAGCCGGCCGTGTCGGTGTAGTGCTCCTCGATCCGCAGGTCGGACTCGTGGTACAGCAGGCCGTCGAGCACATAGGTGGAATCGCGGACGCCGACATGGCACTGTTGCAAATAGTCGGTGGTGATAAACTTATCATCCCCTTTTGCTGATGGAGCTGCACATGAACCCATTCAAAGGCCGGCATTTTCAGCGTGACATCATTCTGTGGGCCGTACGCTGGTACTGCAAATACGGCATCAGTTACCGTGAGCTGCAGGAGATGCTGGCTGAACGCGGAGTGAATGTCGATCACTCCACGATTTACCGCTGGGTTCAGCGTTATGCGCCTGAAATGGAAAAACGGCTGCGCTGGTACTGGCGTAACCCTTCCGATCTTTGCCCGTGGCACATGGATGAAACCTACGTGAAGGTCAATGGCCGCTGGGCGTATCTGTACCGGGCCGTCGACAGCCGGGGCCGCACTGTCGATTTTTATCTCTCCTCCCGTCGTAACAGCAAAGCTGCATACCGGTTTCTGGGTAAAATCCTCAACAACGTGAAGAAGTGGCAGATCCCGCGATTCATCAACACGGATAAAGCGCCCGCCTATGGTCGCGCGCTTGCTCTGCTCAAACGCGAAGGCCGGTGCCCGTCTGACGTTGAACACCGACAGATTAAGTACCGGAACAACGTGATTGAATGCGATCATGGCAAACTGAAACGGATAATCGGCGCCACGCTGGGATTTAAATCCATGAAGACGGCTTACGCCACCATCAAAGGTATTGAGGTGATGCGTGCACTACGCAAAGGCCAGGCCTCAGCATTTTATTATGGTGATCCCCTGGGCGAAATGCGCCTGGTAAGCAGAGTTTTTGAAATGTAAGGCCTTTGAATAAGACAAAAGGCTGCCTCATCGCTAACTTTGCAACAGTGCCCTCGCAGCCCATCCGTGCATAGGTTACGCGCCATGCCCCATACTGCTTGAGCGACCACGGCCACAGCCACCACTTTTAAGCCATGCAACGCGCCCTGCGAGACGTAATCGCCATAGCTGGAGATGCCGAGCGCAAAAAGGATCAAGGCTATGGCAGACGGCAGCGTGAAGCCAGCCCAAGCAGCCAGCGCCCCGCTGTATCCAGCCCGAGACAGTCCTACCGCTATGCCGACCTGGCTGCTTGCAGGCCCTGGCAAGAACTGACAAAGCGCGACCAAGTCAGCATAGCTCCGTTCGGAGAGCCAGCGCCGCCGTGTGACAAATTCGGCGCGGAAGTAGCCCAAGTGCGTAATGGGGCCGCCAAAAGATGTCAATCCAAGCCGCAGAAAAATAAGAAAGACCGACCATGGTCTGCTGTCATCGGTAGGGTTATTCGTCATACTTTCGCCTTCATGATCTGCAACGAGTTGATCAATAATAAGCGAAATTCGATAACGAAATTCGATATAAATCTAGAAAAAAATACCTCTATGTGTACTACGCAGTTTTAGCTGTGGCTTTCACAGGAGCACGCTTACTTACGGCTTAGCGTGCTTTATTTTCCGTTTTCTGAGGCGATCCCTAGGAGCTCGGATCTCAGGACGAAGGTCTCCGCGAATGTCCGGTCGATCCGCGCGACGTCCCAGGCGGGCGTTCCCTTGGCGGACATCCACGCCGCAGCGTCGTGCATCAGCCGCACAACCTCGTCGATATCACCCGAGCAGGCGACCCGAACGTTCGGAGGCTCCTCGCTGTCCATTCGCTCCCCTGGCGCGGTATGAACCGCCGCCTCATAGTGCAGTTTGATCCTGACGAGCCCAGCATGTCTGCGCCCACCTTCGCGGAACCTGACCAGGGTCCGCTAGCGGGCGGCCGGAAGGTGAATGCTAGGCATGATCTAACCCTCGGTCTCTGGCGTCGCGACTGCGAAATTTCGCGAGGGTTTCCGAGAAGGTGATTGCGCTTCGCAGATCTCCAGGCGCGTGGGTGCGGACGTAGTCAGCGCCATTGCCGATCGCGTGAAGTTCCGCCGCAAGGCTCGCTGGACCCAGATCCTTTACAGGAAGGCCAACGGTGGCGCCCAAGAAGGATTTCCGCGACACCGAGACCAATAGCGGAAGCCCCAACGCCGACTTCAGCTTTTGAAGGTTCGACAGCACGTGCAGCGATGTTTCCGGTGCGGGGCTCAAGAAAAATCCCATCCCCGGATCGAGGATGAGCCGGTCGGCAGCGACCCCGCTCCGTCGCAAGGCGGAAACCCGCGCCTCGAAGAACCGCACAATCTCGTCGAGCGCGTCTTCGGGTCGAAGGTGACCGGTGCGGGTGGCGATGCCATCCCGCTGCGCTGAGTGCATAACCACCAGCCTGCAGTCCGCCTCAGCAATATCGGGATAGAGCGCAGGGTCAGGAAATCCTTGGATATCGTTCAGGTAGCCCACGCCGCGCTTGAGCGCATAGCGCTGGGTTTCCGGTTGGAAGCTGTCGATTGAAACACGGTGCATCTGATCGGACAGGGCGTCTAAGAGCGGCGCAATACGTCTGATCTCATCGGCCGGCGATACAGGCCTCGCGTCCGGATGGCTGGCGGCCGGTCCGACATCCACGACGTCTGATCCGACTCGCAGCATTTCGATCGCCGCGGTGACAGCGCCGGCGGGGTCTAGCCGCCGGCTCTCATCGAAGAAGGAGTCCTCGGTGAGATTCAGAATGCCGAACACCGTCACCATGGCGTCGGCCTCCGCAGCGACTTCCACGATGGGGATCGGGCGAGCAAAAAGGCAGCAATTATGAGCCCCATACCTACAAAGCCCCACGCATCAAGCTTTTGCCCATGAAGCAACCAGGCAATGGCTGTAATTATGACGACGCCGAGTCCCGACCAGACTGCATAAGCAACACCGACAGGGATGGATTTCAGAACCAGAGAAAGAAAATAAAATGCGATGCCATAACCGATTATGACAACGGCGGAAGGGGCAAGCTTAGTAAAGCCCTCGCTAGATTTTAATGCGGATGTTGCGATTACTTCGCCAACTATTGCGATAACAAGAAAAAGCCAGCCTTTCATGATATATCTCCCAATTTGTGTAGGGCTTATTATGCACGCTTAAAAATAATAAAAGCAGACTTGACCTGATAGTTTGGCTGTGAGCAATTATGTGCTTAGTGCATCTAACGCCGGAGTTAAGCCGCCGCGCGTAGCGCGGTCGGCTTGAACGAATTGTTAGACATCATTTACCAACTGACTTGATGATCTCGCCTTTCACAAAGCGAATAAATTCTTCCAAGTGATCTGCGCGTGAGGCCAAGTGATCTTCTTTTTGTCCCAGATAAGCTTGCTTAGCTTCAAGTAAGACGGGCTGATACTGGGCAGGTAGGCGTTTTATTGCCCAGTCGGCAGCGACATCCTTCGGCGCGATTTTGCCGGTTATTGCGCTGTACCAAATGCGGGACAACGTAAGCACTACATTTCGCTCATCGCCGGCCCAGTCGGGCTGCGAGTTCCATAGCTTCAAGGTTTCCCTCAGCGCCTCGAATAGATCCTGTTCAGGAACCGGGTCAAAGAATTCCTCCGCTGCCGGACCTACCAAGGCAACGCTATGTTCTCTTGCTTTTGTAAGCAGGATAGCTAGATCAATGTCGATCATGGCTGGCTCGAAGATACCCGCAAGAATGTCATTGCGCTGCCATTCTCCAAATTGCAGCTCGCGCTTAGCCGGATAACGCCACGGGATGATGTCGTCATGCACGACAAGGGTGACTTCTATAGCGCGGAGCGTCTCGCTCTCGCCAGGGAAAGCCGAAGCCTCCATAAGATCATTGAGCAATGCTCGCCGCGTCGTTTCATCAAGCTTTACGGCCACAGTAACCAACAAATCAATATCGCTGTATGGCTTCAGGCCGCCATCCACTGCGGAGCCGTACAAATGCACGGCCAGCAACGTTGATTCCAGATGGCGCTCAATGACGCTTAGCACCTCTGATAGTTGGTTCGAAATTTCGATGGTCACCGCTTCCCTCATGATGTCTAACGGGCGAGGTAAGCCGACCGCAGAATGCGGGTCGGCTTGACCGAAATGTTAGAACCAGAAGCCAAAACGGATAACTTGAATTTGGCGACGGGCGCTAACCGTGAAAAAACGCTGCGCCACCGAGGCGGCACAGCACTGCAAAAACGATAGCTGCTTGCGCTTGCTACGCAAGGGCTAGAGGCCAAAAAGACTGAAAACCTGCGCAGCCCATGCAGGCGAAGCCCGGAAAAAAGGCAAAACAGGCACTGAATAACGCCTGAAAAGCTAAATGCCGTTTGAATAAACATGAGCTAAATAAAGCTGGGTTTCAGTGGTGCTAACGTTGGACGTAACGAGAGCCGGAGCGCAGCGGAGGGAACCAAAATGCGCAGCATTTTGGCGTCCCGTTGACGGAATGGTTAGCCGTTTCGACGCGCATAAACGGAGTGGGTGTACGGAATTACAGCTTGAATGGTTTCGGTTGAGACAAGCTCGAATTCTGTTTCGTTGAGCATTGGGAAGAAGGCGTCACCCTCGAAGGTTTGATGTACCTCAGATAGAAACACGCCGTGGGCGTGAGGTAGTGCCAGAGTGTATATCTCAGCTCCGCCCGCGACGTAGAGTTCATTGCCGAGTTCGGATGCCAAAGCGATAGCGTGCGACAGCGTTGAAACAACTACGCAGCCAGTGGCGCGGTAGTTAGCTTGGCGTGAGATTACCAATGTGTGACGGTTCGGTAGAGGCTTGCCGATAGACTCAAAGGTCTTTCGCCCCATGACAACGACTTTTCCCTCAGTGAGTCTGCGAAAAATCTTCTGCTCACCCGGAATTTTCCAGGGGATATTAGGACCATTGCCAATAACCCGATTGGCTCCCATCGCAGCAACGAGATAAATGCGTACTGATTCCGAGTTCATATGGCTAACTTTGTTTTAGGGCGACTGCCCTGCTGCGTAACATCGTTGCTGCTCCATAACATCAAACATCGACCCACGGCGTAACGCGCTTGCTGCTTGGATGCCCGAGGCATAGACTGTACAAAAAAACAGTCATAACAAGCCATGAAAACCGCCACTGCGCCGTTACCACCGCTGCGTTCGGTCAAGGTTCTGGACCAGTTGCGTGAGCGCATACGCTACTTGCATTACAGCTTACCAACCGAACAGGCTTATGTCCACTGGGTTCGTGCCTTCATCCGTTTCCACGGTGTGCGTCACCCGGCAACCTTGGGCAGCAGCGAAGTCGAGGCATTTCTGTCCTGGCTGGCGAACGAGCGCAAGGTTTCGGTCTCCACGCATCGTCAGGCATTGGCGGCCTTGCTGTTCTTCTACGGCAAGGTGCTGTGCACGGATCTGCCCTGGCTTCAGGAGATCGGAAGACCTCGGCCGTCGCGGCGCTTGCCGGTGGTGCTGACCCCGGATGAAGTGGTTCGCATCCTCGGTTTTCTGGAAGGCGAGCATCGTTTGTTCGCCCAGCTTCTGTATGGAACGGGCATGCGGATCAGTGAGGGTTTGCAACTGCGGGTCAAGGATCTGGATTTCGATCACGGCACGATCATCGTGCGGGAGGGCAAGGGCTCCAAGGATCGGGCCTTGATGTTACCCGAGAGCTTGGCACCCAGCCTGCGCGAGCAGCTGTCGCGTGCACGGGCATGGTGGCTGAAGGACCAGGCCGAGGGCCGCAGCGGCGTTGCGCTTCCCGACGCCCTTGAGCGGAAGTATCCGCGCGCCGGGCATTCCTGGCCGTGGTTCTGGGTTTTTGCGCAGCACACGCATTCGACCGATCCACGGAGCGGTGTCGTGCGTCGCCATCACATGTATGACCAGACCTTTCAGCGCGCCTTCAAACGTGCCGTAGAACAAGCAGGCATCACGAAGCCCGCCACACCGCACACCCTCCGCCACTCGTTCGCGACGGCCTTGCTCCGCAGCGGTTACGACATTCGAACCGTGCAGGATCTGCTCGGCCATTCCGACGTCTCTACGACGATGATTTACACGCATGTGCTGAAAGTTGGCGGTGCCGGAGTGCGCTCACCGCTTGATGCGCTGCCGCCCCTCACTAGTGAGAGGTAGGGCAGCGCAAGTCAATCCTGGCGGATTCACTACCCCTGCGCGAAGGCCATCGGTGCCGCATCGAACGGCCGGTTGCGGAAAGTCCTCCCTGCGTCCGCTGATGGCCGGCAGCAGCCCGTCGTTGCCTGATGGATCCAACCCCTCCGCTGCTATAGTGCAGTCGGCTTCTGACGTTCAGTGCAGCCGTCTTCTGAAAACGACAATGGAGGTGGTAGCCGAGGGTGTGGAAACACCCGACTGCCTTGCGTGGTTGCGGCAGGCGGGTTGCGACACGGTGCAGGGTTTCCTGTTCGCCAGGCCGATGCCGGCGGCGGCCTTCGTCGGCTTCGTCAACCAATGGAGGAACACCACCATGAACGCCAATGAACCGAGCACCAGTTGCTGCGTGTGCTGCAAGGAAATCCCGCTCGATGCCGCCTTCACGCCGGAAGGGGCCGAGTACGTGGAGCATTTCTGCGGGCTGGAGTGCTATCAGCGCTTCCAGGCGCGGGCCAGCACTGCGACCGAAACCAGCGTCAAACCGGACGCTTGTGATTCGCCGCCGTCAGGTTGAGGCATACCCTAACTTGATGTCAGGCAGGGCCGCGCCGCTTCGTCAGAATAGAGTCTGCTTTCCCATTTTTTGACACATGCCCGCGAAGGTTATAGATTTCAGCCTGACAGAAATGGGCTTTGAGGCACAACGGAACAGAAAGTGCACTTAAGCCGCCTTCAACCAAGGAGACATCGTGCAGGGGCACCGCATCGGCTACGTCCGGGTCAGCAGCTTTGACCAGAACCCGGAACGCCAGCTGGAACAAACCCAGGTGAGCAAGGTGTTCACCGACAAGGCATCGGGCAAGGACACCCAGCGCCCCCAGCTCGAAGCGCTGCTGAGCTTCGTCCGCGAAGGCGATACAGTGGTGGTGCACAGCATGGATCGGCTGGCCCGCAACCTCGATGACCTGCGTCGCTTGGTACAGAAGCTGACTCAGCGCGGCGTGCGCATCGAGTTCCTGAAGGAGGGCCTGGTGTTCACTGGCGAGGACTCGCCGATGGCCAACCTGATGCTGTCGGTGATGGGGGCCTTCGCTGAGTTCGAGCGCGCCCTGATCCGCGAGCGGCAGCGTGAGGGCATCGCCTTGGCCAAGCAGCGTGGCGCGTACCGGGGCCGCAAGAAAGCCCTGTCCGATGAGCAGGCTGCTACCCTGCGGCAGCGAGCGACGGCCGGCGAGCCCAAGGCGCAGCTTGCCCGCGAGTTCAACATCAGCCGGGAAACCCTCTACCAGTACCTCCGCACGGACGACTGACACATGCCGCGTCGCTTGATCCTCTCGGCCACGGAGCGGGACACCCTGCTTGCGCTGCCGGAAAGCCAGGATGACCTGATCCGCTACTACACCTTCAACGACTCCGACCTGTCGCTGATCCGCCAGCGACGCGGCGACGCCAACCGCCTCGGCTTCGCCGTGCAGCTCTGCCTGCTGCGCTACCCCGGTTACGCGCTGGGAACCGACAGCGAGCTGCCCGAGCCGGTCATCCTGTGGGTGGCGAAGCAAGTCCAGGCCGAGCCGGCGAGCTGGGCAAAGTACGGCGAGCGCGACGTGACCCGTCGCGAGCATGCCCAGGAACTGCGCACCTACCTGCAACTGGCCCCGTTCGGCCTGTCCGACTTCCGCGCCCTGGTGCGCGAGCTAACCGAGCTGGCCCAGCAGACCGACAAAGGCTTGCTGCTGGCCGGTCAGGCCCTGGAGAGCCTACGGCAGAAACGACGCATCCTGCCGGCGCTGAGCGTGATTGACCGGGCCTGCTCGGAAGCCATTGCGCGAGCCAATCGGCGGGTCTACCGCGCCCTGGTCGAACCACTCACGGACTCGCATCGGGCCAAGCTGGACGAGCTGTTGAAGCTCAAGGCCGGCAGCAGCATCACCTGGTTGACCTGGCTGCGCCAGGCACCGCTGAAACCCAACTCTCGGCACATGCTGGAACACATCGAGCGGCTGAAGACATTTCAGTTGGTGGACTTGCCCGAAGGCCTGGGCCGGCACATCCACCAGAACCGCCTGCTCAAGCTGGCCCGCGAGGGTGGGCAGATGACGCCCAAAGACCTCGGTAAGTTCGAGCCGCAGCGCCGCTACGCGACCCTGGCCGCCGTGGTGCTGGAGAGCACCGCGACCGTGATCGATGAGCTGGTCGATCTGCATGACCGCATCCTGGTCAAGCTGTTCAGCGGCGCGAAGCACAAGCATCAGCAGCAGTTCCAGAAGCAGGGCAAGGCGATCAACGACAAGGTGCGCCTGTACTCCAGGATCGGCCAGGCGCTGCTGGAAGCGAAGGAAAGCGGCAGCGACCCCTATGCCGCCATCGAGGCGGTGATTCCCTGGGACGAGTTCACCGAGAGCGTCAGCGAGGCCGAGCTGCTGGCCCGGCCGGAAGGCTTCGACCACCTGCACCTGGTCGGCGAGAACTTCGCCACCCTGCGCCGTTACACGCCGGCCTTGCTGGAGGTGCTGGAACTGCGCGCCGCGCCGGCCGCGCAAGGCGTGCTGGCAGCCGTGCAGACCCTGCGTGAGATGAACGCCGACAACCTGCGCAAGGTGCCGGCCGATGCACCCACGGCCTTCATCAAGCCGCGCTGGAAGCCGCTGGTGATCACCCCGGAAGGCCTCGACCGGAAATTCTACGAAATCTGCGCCCTGTCCGAGCTGAAGAACGCCCTGCGCTCCGGCGACATCTGGGTCAAGGGCTCGCGGCAGTTCCGCGACTTCGACGACTACCTGCTGCCGGCCGAGAAGTTCGCCGCACTCAAGCGCGAGCAGGCCCTGCCCCTGGCGATCAACCCGAACAGCGACCAGTACCTGGAAGAGCGTTTGCAGCTGCTGGACGAGCAGTTGGCCACCGTCACCCGCCTGGCCAAGGACAACGAGCTGCCCGATGCCATCCTCACCGAGTCAGGGCTGAAAATCACCCCGCTGGATGCGGCGGTGCCGGATCGGGCGCAGGCGCTGATCGACCAAACCAGCCAGTTACTGCCGCGCATCAAGATCACCGAACTGCTGATGGACGTGGACGACTGGACGGGCTTCAGCCGCCACTTCACCCACTTGAAGGACGGGGCCGAGGCCAAAGACAGGACGTTGCTGCTGTCCGCAATCCTCGGTGATGCGATCAACCTCGGGCTGACCAAGATGGCCGAGTCGAGCCCCGGCCTGACCTACGCCAAGCTGTCCTGGCTGCAAGCCTGGCACATCCGCGACGAAACCTATTCGGCGGCCTTGGCCGAGCTGGTCAACCACCAGTATCGCCACGCCTTTGCCGCCCACTGGGGCGACGGCACGACCTCATCCTCCGATGGCCAGCGCTTCCGCGCGGGTGGCCGGGGCGAGAGCACCGGGCACGTCAACCCGAAGTACGGTAGCGAGCCGGGACGGCTGTTCTATACCCATATCTCCGACCAGTACGCGCCGTTCAGCACCCGCGTGGTGAATGTCGGCGTCCGCGATTCCACCTATGTGCTCGACGGCCTGCTGTACCACGAGTCCGACCTGCGGATCGAGGAGCACTACACCGACACGGCCGGCTTCACCGATCACGTCTTTGCCCTGATGCACCTGCTAGGCTTCCGCTTCGCGCCGCGCATCCGCGACCTCGGCGAAACCAAGCTGTACGTGCCGCAGGGCGTGCAAGCCTACCCGACGTTGCGCCCGCTGATCGGCGGCACCCTGAACATCAAGCACGTGCGTGCCCACTGGGACGACATCCTGCGCCTGGCCAGCTCGATCAAGCAGGGCACCGTCACCGCCTCGCTGATGCTGCGCAAGCTCGGCAGCTACCCGCGCCAGAACGGACTGGCCGTGGCCCTGCGCGAGCTGGGCCGGATCGAGCGCACGCTGTTCATCCTGGACTGGCTGCAAAGTGTTGAACTGCGCCGCCGCGTGCATGCCGGCCTGAACAAAGGTGAGGCGCGCAACTCGCTGGCCAGGGCGGTGTTCTTCAACCGCCTTGGGGAAATCAGGGATCGGAGCTTCGAGCAGCAGCGCTACCGGGCCAGCGGCCTCAACCTGGTGACGGCGGCTATCGTGCTGTGGAACACGGTGTACCTGGAACGCGCCACCCAGGGGTTGGTCGAGGCCGGCAAGCCGGTGGACGGCGAGCTGCTGCAATTCCTGTCGCCGCTGGGCTGGGAGCACATCAACCTAACCGGCGATTACGTCTGGCGGCAGAGCCGCAGACTGGAAGACGGGAAGTTTCGGCCCTTACGGATGCCCGGAAAACCTTAGCGTACGATTTTTTCCGAATTCTGCGGGCTCCCCTAAGACAGTAATTGATGATGAGTAAAGATGGTTTAGGAAGGGGACCGAACCACCCCGGAACGGCCCCCTGAAGGAATGGCAATTCCGTTCACCACCAATATTAGCTTTTTCCGGGCTGTGATAACATCTCCGGGTCATTTTTCAGAGCCAGGGCAGATGAAGAAGAAAAACAGCACACCCACTCCTCACGATGCCACGTTCAGGCAGTTCCTGACGCAACCGGATATTGCCCGGGATTTCATGGAAATCCACCTGCCTGCAGAGCTGCGAGCAGTCTGCGATCTCAGCACGCTGAAACTGGAATCAGGCTCGTTCGTTGAGGATGATCTCCGCCAGTATTTCAGCGACGTCCTCTATAGCCTGAAAACTACAGCCGGCGACGGCTATATTCATGTTCTGGTCGAGCACCAGTCAACGCCGGACAAACATATGGCTTTCCGCCTCATACGCTATGCGGTAGCCGCCATGCAGCGCCACCTGGAGGCTGGGCATAAAAAACTGCCACTGGTGATACCGGTGCTGTTCTATACCGGTAAGCGCAGCCCGTATCCGTACTCTACTCGTTGGCTGGATGAATTTGACGCTCCCGAGCTGGCAGGCAAACTCTACAGCAACTCTTTCCCGCTGGTAGACGTTACGGTCATTCCGGATGATGAAATCGCTGGCCATCGCAGCATGGCCGCCCTGACTTTACTGCAAAAGCATATTCACCAGCGGGACCTGGCAGAACTGGTCGACCGGCTGGCACCCATCTTGCTGGCGGGATACTTGTCTTCATCGCAGGTGATATCGCTGGTACACTATATAGTGCAGGCAGGCGAAACATCCGACGCCGAAGCCTTTGTACGCGAACTGGCACAGCGTGTGCCGCAACACGGAGACGCACTTATGACCATCGCACAACAGCTTGAACAGAAGGGCATCGAGAAGGGGATTCAGCTCGGTGAACAACGCGGCATTGAAAAAGGCGAGCGCGAAGCCACCCTTAAAATTGCACGAACCATGCTCCAGAACGGCATTGACCGCAATACCGTCATGAAAATGACCGGTCTGACTGAAGACGACCTGGCACAGATCCGCCACTAATCACCCTTTCCTGGCACTCCCTGTCTGGTCATCAGCGAATACTGGTGGGGCAGGGAGTCACCAGACTCAAGTTCAGCCAGCCACAGCGATTAAACAGCTTCATCACCTCGCCACATTTCCCCGTCAGACACGCTGTCAACGGATTTATCTGTAAAACGACATAGAGATTGGTCCGTAAGAGATAAATGCCGTTCACACCCGCACTGAGCGCCACAGCATTCCGACCGGCCCCCAGTTAGCAGCTTCTCAGTCGGGCACAATCCAGTAAAAAAGCGATGAGTCATCGATGGAGATACAGGCTAGAAAAGTGCGGTTCTGGCTTGTTCATATCCCGAATGACCACGTGCGTAACATTTTCATTAAATACAATTATGTCAATTATTTTTATTCACAATATGTTGATAGTGTAGCGTACGCGCCAGCAAGTAAATATTGTTAAAATTTTAAGCAATAAATGTACTCACATTCGTCCAGTAAAAAGCGTAGATCATTGAAAGCATTGTACGATTGTGTTGAGCTGAGACTACCTCTTCGTCGCGGATAATGACCATACATTACATTGAGACTCAGTCTGGTGATATGGTATGCTCAAGTTGAGGATGATGTAATCAAGTTATCCCAGTAACAATTTCTTTTTAGGAAAAATAGCAAACATATTTTCCGGGGCTGAAAATATGGGATTATGCAGATAATTGCAAGTTCGCACCCATGCCGGATATCGAACTGTATGTTTTTATTATGGGGGAATGACCGTGATCAAAAAAATTTGCCAGGTAATTGATGGGGAGTACGTCTGCGACATTGATATCAGTGTTGAAGAATGGAAAATATTATTAATGAATGAAAAAGTTTTTGATTCTAAAAGCATTGCAGCATTAAAAAAATGGTTCATTGAACCAAGTCATTCTTGCACGTGTTTCGATATAGGTAAAAAGTACGGTCTGCACAGTATGAGTGCTAATGGTGTTATTAATGGACTGGGTGGAAGAGTTCAAAAAGAACTTGGTAGATTCGAAGTTAAAGGGATCGGAAATATAGCATCCGGCACAAAATTCATTACAGTCATGAAAAGTAAAGAAATCGGCGGAAAACCAAAAAGAAACTTATGGACTATTCGTGAAGAACTTGTCCAGGCAATTAAGGATCTGGATTTTTTTGGTACAACAGAAATCACCAGTAATGAATTTTACTCTGACGATGAGTTGGTCAATGCCATGGAGAAAAATAATAACTTTGATGACGATCGAACATTTGAATATACCGGAAAAGCTAAACCAAAGAAAAAAGCAATAGAAGTAAAAAATGGTCTCTCATACCCAAGAAATAAAGTCGTATCAAAAAATGCATTGAACAAAGCAGGATACAGATGTGAAGTCGATAACGATCATCCAACATTCAGAAGGCGAAACTCACCCTTGCACTACACGGAACCTCATCACATTGTACCTATGTCCAGGCAAGATGCTTTTGATACTTCTCTTGACGTCGAAGAAAATATAATATCTCTGTGTTGCAATTGCCATAAACAAATTCACCTTGGTCAGGGATATGAAGATATGCTGGAGAAAATATATAATGAGAGAAAAGAATTATTAAAAAAAGTAGATATAGATATATCACTGGAAAAGTTGATTATTTATTACAAAATGGAAAGTAAGTGAGTTTCAAAGGAGAGTGATACCTTCGTTTTATTGGTCGAGATGAACAGCAGATGATGTTTCCGGCAAGTATCTGGTTCAGGAATTTTCTGTTAAAAAATAGATAAAAGCAGTCTTGAGCTCTGACTGCGAATTGCCATTGCGAATTGCCATTGCGCATGACCAGAGAACAGGACGAGCCCCCTGTCGAACCCAGGCATAAGAAACAATTTTAAAACAGAGGCTTAATTAAAATTAGCAGTTCCCGTCGAAATAATAGGCAAGCAGAATTGGCTCAAGTGAATATCACTCGGTGCAGTACAAACGTTGGTAGATTTAAAAGGAAAAACCCGAGATGAATCGGGTTTTGATTAATTAACGATTAACAGGCTCCCGTGCCCGGGAACACTCTGACTGTACGCACAATATCATATTTCCGCAACCATTATTTTTGATTGCCAAGCCATTTATTCATCTGCTCAATTTCACCTTTTTGAGCTTTAATGATATCCTGCGCGAGCTTTCTCATTTCCGGATCTTTTCCGTATTTGAGCTCAGTTTCCGCCATTGCGATTGCTCCTTCATGGTGTGCGATCATACCTTTTGCAAAGGCCTTGTCGGGGTCGGGCTCATTAACGGCGGCCATCATTTTGTCATGCATGTCTTTCATGCCAGCCATATATTCCTGTGACGATGCTGAGGAGGTCATATCTGACATTTTCATGTCCGAATGCTCAGCGGAAATGGCTGGCAGGGATAACATTAATATTACAAAAAAGGTGTTTTTGATTTTCATTAAATAAATCCTTGTCAGGTAGGTACCGGTTAATTATAGCTGAGTCAGATAAAAAAGCCCCCAGATGGGGGCAAAAATGTCACAACATATCCGGTTAAGGAATAATCTATCAAGGAAAGGGTAATTGCACGGATACTACTGTTGCATTCAGCCAGCACTGATCATGCGGCGGTGTGCTTCGGCCATGGCCTCATGTGGGCCGGACTGACCGTTATTCATAAATTCATGGGCAACTGCAGCTCTTTCATGCTCATTCATCGCCGCGAATGACGTTGACGGCCCGGTAGGGGAAACGGTCTGACTTCCCATCATCCTCTGATGACTTTCAACCATTTTCTGGTGCGCATCCGCCGACCCGTTCGTCATGGTTTCATGAGCAATAATGGCCTGTTCATGCTGGTCCATACCGGCCATACGAGGAGCAGTCCCCTGGATCCCGACAGGAGCCGCAGCAGACTGCATCTGGTGAGCAGGAGCCTGTGCATTGTTGACCCGCTCATGGATATTCACGGTTTCAGTGGCCCAGGCCGAAGAAATTAAACCAAAGCCCAGCAAGGATGCTAATACGATATTTTTCATGATAAATCTCCATTTCTGAATTAGTGATGTCCGGGGAAGTACAACCGACGTTTTCAGTTCCATAACAGAAACAGGTTCGGCAGTGTTTATTTCTCCGGGAGAGGACTGGATATTCATTTCCTGGCGTACTCTGACGCCGGGTATTGATGAAGCAATCCAGCCTTCCTGATAAGTTGCACTAATTATATCGAATGGCTTCTGTTTGCTGCATGACAGGCTAATGACATCTTTGTCATTTAAATCTTATTCTCAGTATTGGGTATCCGGAATCAGTTTCTCCAGTCTGGGTACGGATAAGATAAAACGAGTTGAGCGTACGTCCGATTCCACCTGCACTCTTCCGTGATGTGCTTCCACGATTGACTTCACAATCGCAAGGCCGATGCCACTGCCTTCTCCTTTTCGTTGTCTGGACGGATCCACCCGATAAAAACGATCAAACAGCCTTGATAAATGCTCCTCAGGGATTGGTTTCCCCGGATTTTCAATCACAAGGTCAAAAAAGCTCTCCTGCTCTCTTATTGAGACGGTGATTGCCTGTCCCTCTGGGGTATAACGCAGGGCATTGGATAACAGATTATTGATCGCTCTTCTGAACATTTGTGGATCTCCCTCAACCAGGCAGGGCATCCCGTTAAATTTGAGCGTGATATTTCGTTCTTCGGCCCAGGCTTCGAAAAACTCGAAGACTTTCATGACTTCCGCTCTGAGGTCAAACCGAACCCTGTCAGGTATCAGCTGATTATTGTCCGCCTGCGCCAGGAACAGCATGTCGCTGACCATTTTTGTCATCCGGTTATACTCTTCAAGGCTGGAATAGAGGACATCCTCAAGTTCCTTCTGGGTTCGATCCTGACTCAGAGCGATTTCAGTCTGCGTCACCAGATTGGTGATGGGTGTTCTGATCTCGTGCGCGATATCGGCAGAGAAATTGGCCTGGCGGGTAAAAACATCCTCAATCTTTCCAATCATATGATTGAACGAGATAACCAACTGCTCCAGCTCAATGGGAACGCGTGTCGGTTCCAGCCGAGCATCAAGATTCTCGGAGGTGATGTTTTTAATGGCATTGCTGACATTACGAAGTGGCAGGTGCCCCTGACGGACAGCAATGCGAATGATCAGAACAATTAGCAGACTTATCACGACAGCGATCGCAATCAGATTTTTTTTCAGCGCATCGAGGTAATGGAGATGGAAATTAATGGAGAGGCCAGTCAGCATGACATAGTTCTGCTGTTTGCCCTGAAATATCGCCTGACCAGAGGAGGCGATAATTCTGTATGTTTCCATCTTCATTCCGGATCCGGTATCCATCGGTCCCGCAGGATCCTCCACCGTCCAGAGAAAGACATCACGTGCACGGCTATGCTCGCTAAAATCGGCTGAATTCACAGCAGAGCGTAAAGCAGCCCCCTGCACAGAGCTGTACAGCACCTCTCCCCGGGGATTAAGTAGCAAAAGAGCAACGTTACGGTAGCTGGCGATCGATTCCTTTATTTTGCTTATTTTCTTTTCATCCGGATCAACCGGAGACTGCAGGATACGGTTTAGTGTGGTGCTGATTTGTTGCAGATCGCTGACATCCTGCTCGGCAAAATGCTTATCAACAGAATGCAGCATAAACCAGGTGAAGGCGATAAACGCCAGTATTGTGGACAGGCTGATAAAAAAGGTCAGCCGCAGAGCGAGTGAGAAAGGTCGTCTGGACGGTTTGCTATGCATCCGGGATCTCCAGCATGTAGCCCACGCCCCGCACTGTCTGGATCAGTTTTGTCTCGTAATCGTTGTCAATTTTAGCGCGGAGTCGCTTTACTGCGACATCAATCGCGTTAGTGTCGCTGTCAAAATTCATGTCCCAGACCTGGGAGGCAATCAGGGAGCGGGGTAACACTTCTCCCTGATGGCGAATGAAGAATTCCAGCAGGCTGAACTCTTTACTGGTGAGCACAATGCGGTTCCCGCCGCGGCTGACTTTTCTGGATACGAGATCAACCGAGAGGTCAGCCACTTTAAGCTGGCTTTCCGTGATCATCGTGTTTCCCCGCCTGAGGAGGGTTCTTACCCGGGCGAGCAGTTCAGCAAACGCAAAGGGCTTCACCAGATAATCATCCGCACCCAGCTCAAGTCCTTTGACCCTGTGTTCAATCGTGCCAAGGGCCGTCAGCAGTAATACCGGCATCCCCTTTCCGGCACTGCGCAGCATACGGATGATATCCCAGCCGTTTACATCAGGCAGCATGATATCCAGGATGACTAAATCATACTCGGCTGTCATGGCAAGATGATATCCGGTCAGACCATTATCAGCGTGATCCACGACGAACCCCGCCTCTGTCAGCCCCTTGCTGAGATATTCACCTGTTTTAATTTCGTCTTCAACGATTAATATTTTCATCATGCTCCCCGGCTGGCTGCTAATGTCATTTTATTGCGCCCACGATCGTTATCAACGGATTACAGCAAAAATGACAACATTGTCATTATCCTGTCACCCGGCAAACAGAGAGCGTTCGGTAAAGTATCCCTATCAATACTCTGGACTTCGTTTGAACCATTTACCAGGTCTGCCTGTACGAGAAGCGTTATGTTCAAATTAAAATTACTTAGCATCAGTACCATATTCATCCTGGCAGGTTGTGTTTCTCTGGCACCTGAATATCAGCGTCCGCCAGCTCCGGTTCCCCAGCAGTTTTCATTGTCTAAAAACAGTCTGACGCCTGCGGTAAACAGCTATCAGGATACGGGCTGGCGAAACTTTTTTGTCGATCCCCAGGTCAGCAGGCTGATCGGTGAAGCCCTGAATAATAACCGTGATTTGAGAATGGCTGCCCTGAAGGTTGAAGAGGCCCGGGCCCAGTTCAACGTCACGGATGCAGATCGTTATCCCCAACTGAATGCCTCATCCGGGATCACATACAGCGGTGGTCTGAAAGGTGACAAGCCGACCACACAGGAGTACGACGCGGGTCTGGAGCTCAGCTATGAGCTCGATTTTTTCGGCAAGCTTAAGAATATGAGTGATGCTGACCGCCAGAACTACTTTGCCAGCGAAGAAGCCCGTCGTGCCGTACACATCCTGCTGGTCTCCAACGTTTCACAGAGCTATTTCAGCCAGCAACTGGCGTACGAACAACTCCGTATTGCGCGGGAAACGCTGAAAAATTATGAACAGTCTTATGCATTCGTTGAGCAACAACTGGTGACCGGGAGTACGAACGTTCTGGCGCTTGAACAAGCCAGGGGGCAAATCGAAAGTACCCGCGCCGAAATAGCCAAACGAGAAGGCGATCTGGCTCAGGCAAACAATGCCCTGCAACTGGTGCTGGGAACGTACCGCGCAGTTCCGTCAGAAAAAGGGATGAAAGACGGGGATATCGCCCCAGTAAAACTGCCACCAAATCTGTCCTCGCAAATTTTACTACAACGCCCGGATATCATGGAAGCGGAATACCAGCTAAAAGCGGCTGATGCCAATATTGGCGCAGCGCGAGCGGCCTTTTTCCCGTCCATTACCCTGACCAGTGGCCTTTCCGCAAGCAGTACGGAGTTGTCCAGCCTCTTTACGTCAGGAAGCGGAATGTGGAATTTTATCCCTAAAATTGAAATTCCTATTTTCAATGCCGGCAGAAACAAAGCCAATCTGAAGCTGGCTGAAATTCGCCAGCAACAGTCAGTGGTTAATTACGAACAAAAAATTCAGTCGGCCTTTAAGGATGTTTCCGACACGCTTGCACTGCGCGATAGTCTTAGCCAGCAACTCGAGGCACAGCAGCGTTATCTTAATTCACTCCAGATAACCCTCCAGCGGGCCCGGGGATTATATTCAAGTGGTGCAGTCAGTTACATCGAAGTGCTGGATGCAGAGCGCTCGCTGTTCACTACGCAGCAAGCCATTCTCGACCTTACCTATTCCCGACAGGTTAACGAAATTAATCTGTTCACCGCACTGGGTGGCGGTTGGGTAGAGTAAATTTATTCAATTAATCAGGAAATTAAAAATGCGTAACTCACTTAAAGCCGTTTTATTTGGTGCTGTCTCTGTCATGTTTTCTGCCGGCCTTCATGCTGAAGCACATCAGCATGGTGATATGAACACTGCCAGTGATGCCTCGGTACAACAGGTTATCAAGGGCACCGGTGTCGTTAAAGACATTGATCTAAAAAGTAAAAAAATTACTATTTCTCACGAAGCCATCCCTGCAGTGGGCTGGCCTGCAATGACCATGCGTTTCACTTTTGTTAATGCTGATGTAAGTATCAAAGCGCTGAAAATTGGTAGCCATGTTGATTTTTCATTTATTCAGCAGGGCAATATCTCCTTGCTCAAAAGCATTAACGTTACGCAATCCTGATTAACAGTCCGGAGCGAATACATCCAGTGCGCCTGAACATTCATTATGGGATTACTGTGAATGAATAATCGGGCGCATATGCCAGGTGTTTTGATTTTTCAGCGAGAAATAGTATGGCTTCTTTAAAGATAAAATATGCTGCAATAATTATCAGCAGCCTCATAGCAGGAGGGCTGATATCAGTTACTGCCTGGCAGTATTTAAACTCATCACAAAAAACAGTACCAGCAGAACAAAAGGCACCGGAGAAAAAGGTACTTTTCTGGTATGACCCGATGAAACCGGATACCAAATTTGATAAACCCGGAAAATCGCCTTTTATGGATATGGACCTTGTGCCGAAATATGCTGATGAAAGCGGCGAAAAAAGCAGTGGCGGGATCCGTATTGATCCAACGCAGGTTCAGAACCTGGGATTAAAAACGCAAAAGGTCACGCGGGGAATGCTGAATTATTCTCAGACCATCCCGGCTAATGTCAGTTACAACGAGTATCAGTTTGTCATTGTGCAGGCGCGCTCTGACGGATTTGTCGAAAAAGTGTATCCCCTGACGATTGGCGATCATGTGAAGAAAGGCACTCCGCTTATCGATATCACCATTCCTGAATGGGTTGAGGCACAAAGTGAGTATCTCCTATTATCCGGTACAGGTGGAACGCCAACGCAAACCAGAGGCGTTCTTGAACGTCTTCGCCTGGCCGGTATGCCGGAAGAGGATATTCAAAGGCTGCGTTCAACCCGCACAATCCAGACCCGTTTTACCATTAAAGCACCTATTGATGGTGTCATTACTGCATTTGACCTGCGCACCGGCATGAATATTTCGAAAGATAAGGTGGTGGCTCAGATTCAGGGGATGGACCCGGTCTGGATCAGCGCTGCAGTGCCAGAATCTATCGCCTATCTGCTGAAAGATACGTCGCAGTTTGAAATTTCGGTACCGGCTTATCCGGATAAAACATTCCATGTCGAAAAATGGAACATTCTTCCCAGCGTGGATCAGACAACCCGCACGCTTCAGGTCCGTCTCCAGGTTTCTAATAAGGATGAGTTTCTCAAGCCGGGCATGAATGCCTATCTCAAACTGAATACCCAAAGCCAGGAGATGCTGCTGATACCAAGCCAGGCCGTTATCGATACCGGCAAAGAACAGCGCGTGATTACTGTTGATGATGAAGGCAAGTTTGTGCCGAAACAGATCCACGTTCTGCATGAATCACAGCAACAGTCCGGCATTAGCTCCGGCCTTAATGAAGGCGATACCGTGGTGGTCAGTGGCCTGTTCCTCATTGACTCCGAAGCCAATATTACGGGCGCGCTGGAACGTATGCGCCACCCTGAAAAAACAGAAAACAGTATGCCAGCCATGTCTGAGCAGCCTGTAAATATGCATTCAGGGCACTGAGGAGACGACGATGATTGAATGGATTATCCGGCGCTCTGTCGCCAACCGTTTCCTGGTCATGATGGGTGCCCTGTTTCTCAGCATCTGGGGAACGTGGACGATTATTAACACACCGGTGGATGCCCTGCCTGACCTGTCAGATGTGCAGGTCATTATTAAAACCAGTTATCCAGGACAGGCTCCACAGATTGTAGAGAACCAGGTCACCTATCCGCTTACCACCACCATGCTGTCCGTACCTGGCGCAAAAACCGTTCGCGGATTTTCTCAGTTTGGTGATTCGTATGTGTATGTCATTTTTGAAGACGGAACCGACCTGTACTGGGCCCGTTCACGAGTGCTGGAATACCTGAATCAGGTTCAGGGAAAACTTCCTGCAGGTGTGAGCTCCGAAATTGGACCTGATGCCACGGGGGTGGGCTGGATATTTGAATATGCTCTGGTCGATAAAAGCGGAAAACACGATATTTCAGAACTTCGCTCCCTACAGGACTGGTTCCTGAAATATGAACTGAAGACTATCCCCAATGTCGCAGAGGTAGCATCCGTTGGTGGTGTGGTTAAGCAGTATCAGATCCAGGTTAATCCAGAAAAACTAGCACAGTATGGTGTCAGTCTTCCCGAAGTTAAACAGGCTCTTGGATCGTCTAACCAGGAGGCCGGTGGTTCATCCGTTGAAATGGCAGAAGCAGAGTACATGGTCCGGGCCAGCGGGTATCTTCAGTCTATTGATGATTTTAATAATATCGTCCTGAAAACGGGCGAGAACGGTGTGCCGGTTTATCTGCGTGATGTCGCTCGCGTACAGATCGGGCCGGAAATGCGACGCGGGATAGCAGAGCTGAACGGTCAGGGAGAAGTTGCCGGCGGCGTGGTGATCCTGCGGTCGGGTAAAAATGCGCGTGAAGTTATCACTGCAGTAAAGGACAAACTGGAAACGCTGAAGGCCAGCCTGCCTGAGGGGGTCGAAATCGTGACCACCTACGATCGCAGCCAGTTAATCGACCGGTCAATTGACAATCTGAGTCATAAACTCCTCGAAGAGTTTATCGTTGTTGCAATCGTCTGTGCTCTGTTCCTCTGGCATGTCCGCTCTGCACTGGTAGCAATTATTTCTCTGCCACTTGGCCTGTGTATCGCCTTTATCGTCATGCACTTCCAGGGACTGAACGCCAATATTATGTCGTTGGGAGGGATAGCGATTGCCGTCGGCGCGATGGTGGATGCCGCCATTGTGATGATTGAAAATGCGCATAAACGGCTTGAGGAATGGGATCACCAGCATCCGGGTGAGCAGATTGACAACGCCACCCGCTGGAAAGTAATTACCGACGCCTCTGTGGAAGTGGGACCCGCACTCTTTATCAGCCTGCTGATCATCACCCTGTCCTTTATTCCTATCTTTACCCTGGAAGGTCAGGAGGGACGCCTGTTTGGTCCGTTAGCATTCACGAAAACGTACTCCATGGCGGGAGCGGCCGCGCTGGCCATCATCGTTATTCCGATCCTGATGGGATTCTGGATACGGGGGAAAATTCCTGCCGAGACCAGTAACCCCCTGAACCGGGTGCTAATCAAAGCGTATCATCCATTGCTGCTGCGGGTTCTCCACTGGCCAAAAACAACGCTACTGGTTGCAGTTTTATCCATCTTCACGGTTATTTGGCCCCTGAGTAAGGTTGGCGGCGAGTTTCTGCCGAAAATCAATGAGGGTGATCTGCTGTATATGCCATCAACCTTGCCTGGTGTGTCTCCGGCTGAGGCCGCTGAGCTCTTACAGACCACGGACAAGTTAATCAAATCAGTACCAGAAGTGGCCTCTGTTTTTGGCAAGACCGGTAAGGCTGAGACTGCAACGGACTCCGCACCACTCGAAATGGTGGAAACCACTATTCAACTGAAACCAGAGGATCAGTGGCGGCCCGGAATGACGATTGACAAGATTATTGATGAACTTGACAAAACAGTACGTTTACCCGGTCTGGCTAATCTCTGGGTTCCGCCAATCCGTAACCGTATTGATATGCTCTCTACCGGAATCAAAAGTCCAATCGGTATAAAGGTTTCAGGAACTGTTCTTTCTGATATTGATGCAACAGCTCAGGATATTGAATCTGTAGCCAAAACAGTACCGGGTGTGGTGTCTGCTCTGGCAGAACGTCTGGAGGGCGGACGCTACATTGATATCGATATCAACCGGGAAAAAGCGTCCCGTTACGGTATGACGGTTGGTGATGTACAACTGTTTGTCTCCTCAGCTATAGGAGGAGCGATGGTAGGTGAAACCGTTGAAGGAGTGGCCCGATACCCGATCAATATCCGTTACCCACAGGATTACCGGAATAGCCCTCTGGCTCTGAAACAAATGCCAATCCTGACGCCAATGAAGCAACAAATCACGCTGGGTGATGTCGCTGACGTTAAAGTGGTTTCCGGACCAACCATGCTGAAAACAGAAAATGCCCGACCAGCCAGCTGGATATATATCGATGCGCGAGACAGGGATATGGTGTCGGTGGTCAATGACATTAAGACGGCTATCAGTCAGAAAGTGAAACTGAAACCGGGTACCAGCGTGTCATTCTCCGGACAATTTGAACTACTTGAGCATGCCAACAAGAAACTGAAGTTGATGGTGCCGATGACGGTGATGATCATTTTCATTCTGTTGTATCTGGCGTTCCGCCGGGTTGATGAAGCGTTGCTGATCCTGATGAGTCTGCCGTTCGCCCTGGTTGGCGGGATATGGTTCCTGTACTGGCAAGGCTTCCATATGTCAGTCGCAACCGGAACCGGGTTTATCGCCCTGGCCGGTGTGGCGGCAGAGTTTGGCGTGGTCATGCTCATGTATCTGCGTCATGCCATTGAAGCGCATCCGGAATTGTCAAGCAAAGAGACGTTCACACCGGAAGGTCTTGATGAAGCCCTTTATCATGGTGCCGTGCTGCGTGTCCGGCCGAAAGCCATGACCGTGGCGGTGATCATCGCGGGTCTGCTGCCAATACTCTGGGGTACCGGCGCAGGTTCAGAAGTCATGAGCCGTATCGCGGCCCCCATGATTGGCGGGATGATCACAGCTCCGCTGCTGTCCCTGTTCATTATTCCTGCCGCCTATAAACTCATCTGGCTGCGCAGACATAAAAAGAGCGTGTCATAACCCTGAAAGGGCACCCCTGCGGGTGTCCTTTTGCATAAATTCACCCTGACGTCAGGGTTTATATCGATAACATACAGAGGTGAGTATGAAAAAAATAATTTTAATGACCCTGGCTTTTGGCCTTTCACTTCCGGCAATGGCAGGTGAAAAAGTAATAGACATGTACAAGTCTGAAAACTGTGGTTGCTGTTCCCTGTGGGGCAAGGCGATGGAAAAGGACGGGTTTGAGGTACGGACCCACGTCATGGATGATCAGGCTCTGTCAGCCCTGAAAGAAAAATATGCTGTTCCTGCTGAGCTGAGAAGCTGTCACACCGCAGTTACTGGTAATTTGATCATTGAAGGTCATGTGCCTGCAGCCACGATACATAAGGCAATGCAGTCTGGTTCAGGGATTTATGGCCTTGCCACCCCCGGCATGCCTGCGGGAAGCCCGGGAATGGAGATGGGGGCCCGTAAAGAGGCTTACGATGTTATCGCATTCTCTCCGGAGGGCAGTAAAAAAGTCTTCCAGCGAATCGAATAGTCAGCGGAACGGCTGATAACGGGACGCCGGTAGCAGGCACTCCTGTGCCGGCGACATTCGTGGTAATCGCATCCATGACATACCCTGAATACAGAAGACGCTTCAGGTTTGCATAAGGAGAGTTACTGTGAAAAATGACAATGCAGTGCAACACAATAACCAGACTGCTTCTGAACAGACATTATCCCCGGACGAGAGTCACGTATTGCATAAGGTGAGAGATCCCGTGTGCGGGATGGCATTCCTGCCCGATAAGGCGCACAGCAGCATTCGATACCAGGAGCATCAGCTTTATTTCTGCTCCGCCAGCTGTGAGAGCAAATTTACAGCTCATCCCGATCATTATCTTACCGAAGATGCCGGTGAACATTCCCATCACCACCATCACCACGAGGTCATCCCTGATCAGATAAAACAGCCTCACCACCAGGCGGAGAACGATATTTCTGAAGGTGTGTGGACATGCCCGATGCACCCGGAGATACGCCGTCGTGGTCCCGGAAGCTGTCCTGTCTGTGGAATGGCACTGGAACCACTCGTAGCCACGGCATCCACGGGGCCGAGTGATGAACTTCGCGACATGACAAGACGCTTCTGGCTGGGGTTGTTGTTGGCGTTTCCGGTTCTGATACTCGAAATGGGATCTCATCTGTTTCCCGCCTTGAGAAATACAGTATCGCCACAGTACAACACATGGCTGCAGCTGCTTCTGGCCTCTCCTGTTGTGTTGTGGTGTGGCTGGCCATTTTTCGCCCGGGCCGGGATGTCGTTACGTAACCGTTCCCTGAATATGTTTACCCTTGTTGCTATGGGGACCGGCGTAGCCTGGGTTTACAGCGTCATTGCAACTGTCTTCCCCTCCTGGTTTCCTGCATCGTTCAGAAACATGGATGGCCTGGTGGCCGTTTATTTTGAAGCCGCGGCAGTAATTACGGTGCTTGTACTGCTGGGACAGGTTCTTGAGCTGCGGGCACGGGAACAAACCTCAGGTGCCATTACTGCGCTTCTGAACCTTGCCCCCAAAACCGCCAGGCGGCTGGACCATGACGGTCATGAAACGGATATTAATGCGGAAGATGTCCTGCCTGGCGATAAGCTCCGCATCAGACCTGGTGAGAGTATTCCGGTCGACGGTATCGTGGTCGAAGGCACAACAACCGTTGATGAATCGATGGTGACCGGGGAGTCTATGCCGGTTACCAAAACGGAGGGTGCCCCTGTCATTGGGGGGACGATTAATCAGACAGGTAGTCTTATCATCCGTGCAGAGAAAGTCGGTGATGAAACGATGCTCTCACGAATTGTTCAGATGGTCGCTGATGCACAGCGTTCGCGAGCCCCCATCCAGAGAATGGCTGACAGCGTTTCAGGCTGGTTTGTTCCTCTGGTGATACTTATCGCGGTTGTTGCTTTCGTGATCTGGTCTGTCTGGGGGCCCGAGCCCAGGATGGCGCACGGTCTGATTGCGGCTGTGTCGGTCCTGATTATTGCCTGTCCCTGCGCGCTGGGGCTGGCCACGCCGATGTCAATAATGGTGGGGGTGGGCAAAGGAGCCCAGGCCGGGGTGTTAATCAAAAATGCCGAAGCCCTTGAGCGTCTTGAAAAAGTGGACACGCTGGTTGTCGACAAAACAGGCACGCTCACGGAAGGTTCACCTACGGTGACAGGAATTATCAGTCTCAGTCCGGGTGGGGAAACATCTCTTTTGCGTGTAACGGCCGCAGTGGAAAAAGGCTCGCAGCATCCGCTGGGTATGGCAGTAGTTAAAGCAGCACAGGAAAAGGGGATCGCAATACCCGCAGTCACTCATTTCGATGCGCCGTCGGGTAAAGGTGTCACAGGCGATGTCGAAGGTCAACGGGTTGTTATTGGTAATGAACTGGTTATGCAGGAAAACAGTATCGTTATTGATAATCAAAAGGCCGTTGCGGATACGTTGCGGATGGAAGGCGCTACCGTTATCTATGTGGCAACGGACGGGGACCTTGCAGGCCTGATAGCTATTTCGGATCCCGTGAAAGCAACCACACCGGATGCACTTAAAGCGTTGCGTCAGGCGGGGATCCGCATTGTTATGCTCACCGGGGATAACCAGCTAACAGCTGAAGCCGTCGCACGAAAACTGGGAATAGAGGATGTTGAAGCCGGGATTCTGCCGGATGGCAAAAAAGCAGTGATAACCCGACTGAAAGAGTCTGGCCATGTGGTTGCGATGGCCGGAGACGGTGTGAATGATGCCCCGGCGCTGGCAGCGGCTGACGTGGGTATAGCCATGGGAACGGGTACAGATGTGGCAATTGAAAGTGCCGGAGTCACCCTTCTCAAAGGCGACCTGATGATACTGAACAGGGCCCGTCATTTGTCAGAGATCACAATGAAAAATATCCGACAGAATCTGTTTTTTGCATTTATCTACAACGCACTTGGTGTGCCTGTGGCTGCAGGCCTGCTTTATCCTGTGTATGGAATACTGCTGTCGCCAGTTATTGCGGCGGCGGCCATGGCTCTTTCTTCCGTCAGCGTCATTGTGAATGCGTTGCGTCTGAAAAGTGTCAGGCTCGGGAAATAACACTGGTGAAGGGGTTGTTACGAACAGAAGGAGTCCAGTATGAAAAGTACCACCTATGCGCTTATTGCTGTCGCCGCGATCGCGGTATTTGCCCTCCTGCGAGAACACTGGTCACATGTGGCAGGTTACTGGCCATATCTGTTATTGCTGGTCTGCCCGCTAATGCATCTTTTCCACGGCCACGGAGGGCATGGAGATCATCAACATCACGGAAGTGAAAACGATAAAAAAAATTAATCCGGCAAACGGGGCCGCGTCGCGGTCCCGTTATCAGTCCAGGTATCGTTCGTAGTCTCTGGCATGCGCAAAGGCATGCTGTTCGAGTTTGTTATCAGCGGGTGCCGATGCCCGGAACGCCAGTGAGTTAACAGGATTGTTATTGATCACCAGCTCGTAATGTAAATGAGGACCGGATGAACGTCCGCTGTTACCGGATAACGCAATAGCACCTCCCCGGGTAACTCTGGCCCCTTTAGTAACGAGTATTTTATTGAGGTGGAGATAGCGAGTTTTAACACCGGCTTTTCCCGTTACTTCAACAAAATATCCCATGGTACTGTTGTATTCGGCCCGGGTGATTTTTCCGTCGATGACGCTGACTATTTTCGTGTTCATGGGCATGGAGTAATCAATGCCATTATGGGGACTCACTTTTCCCGATACCGGGTTAAGTCTTGCAGGATTGAAAGGTGAACTGAGTCTTGCTGTGGCTGGTAATGGATAATCGAGACTGCCTTTCCCGGAAGTATCGGAAAGATTATAGAACTTTTTGTCTGATATACGATACGCCGTGTAATTAAATGAGCCGGACGTAAATTTATAAGCCACTACACGTGATTTTCCCGCTTTTTTTTGCAGTACGAGTTTTAATGATTCATTCTTTTGTAAGTGCCGCAGATCGAACCGGGAAGGCAAAGAGCGCTGAAGGATAGCGATCTCGCTAGATTCCAGCCCAGAGCGGGTGGCTGAAAGGTAAGCATTTTCTTTTACGACATCGGTAGAATACATTTACTGGAATTCGCCGTTAGCATGAACACTGCGGCGTATGCTAGGGGTTTTCAGGAGGCGTGTCATCTGCCAGTTAATCGGGAGCACCGTTGATGGTCGTCATTTTTGTAACATATCTTGTTTCCCGTTTGCTCCTGAAGCTCTGGGAAGTGTATGACCAGCCCGGCGGTGATGATTAACGGGTCTGAAACAGGTTACGGCAGAGCAATATGAAGCTCATGTCCTGCGACGTAACCCGTCAGTGAAACCCTGCTGCGCACCTGACGCTAAGCACTAACCCACCTGCCTTTACCTGGACGAATACAGCCCACGAAGCTTTCTTGCCTGCGTCTGATGAGCTTCCGCAGCGGCATTATTGACCTGCTCATGCACGAGGGCAGCTTTCTCTCCGGCATTCAGTTCGTTAAAAGAAGAAGATGATGTCTCTGAATTTGCATCACTCCCGATCAGCATTTTTTTATGTTCCTCAATCATTTTTTGATGTGCATAGGACGCGCTGTTGTTCATAAATGAATGCGCAACAATGGCCCTTTCATGTTCATTCATTTCAGAGAATGATGGCGTGCTGTTTTTATTAATCCTGCCCGGCAAGTTTTCATGCGTCGAGGAATTAACATGACTGACGGCTGAGGCATTATTCACGAATCGATGTGCTTCATGGGCAATATCACTGGACTTGGCAAAAACTGCCCCACAAAATAAAGCTGCAAACGCAGTGGTAGTGATTAATATATTCATGTGTGATTACCTTCTTAGGTACATAAAAGATGTCATCACGATCATATATAAAAATAATCAACCTGTGGTGAAGATGACGTAAATGTAATACAGCTACGTACATTACACGATTGTAATGAATTTGTTTCTTAAGGTGTGCTAGCTTCATTTCATTGTAAGAGGATGAACCAGAAATTTAATTTAAATCGGTTCTCGAACTTTGTCAGTAACCATACTTTAAATAAGGGAACGCGCATGCTGTTGAAAACGTCTCGACGAACTTTCCTGAAGGGATTAACCCTCTCTGGCGTAGCCGGAAGTCTTGGCGTATGGAGTTTCAATGCGCGTTCCAGTCTGAGCCTGCCAGTTGCCGCATCCCTGCAGGGTACTCAGTTTGACCTGACCATTGGTGAAACGGCCGTCAATATCACTGGCAGTGAGCGTCAGGCCAAAACAATCAATGGAGGCCTGCCGGGGCCCGTACTTCGCTGGAAAGAAGGTGACACCATTACCCTGAAGGTCAAGAACCGTCTTAATGAACAGACGTCCATTCACTGGCACGGCATTATTCTTCCAGCCAATATGGATGGTGTTCCGGGGCTGAGTTTTAGGGGCATAGAGCCTGATGATACCTACGTTTACACCTTTAAGGTTAAGCAGAACGGGACTTACTGGTACCACAGCCATTCCGGTCTGCAGGAACAGGAGGGGGTATACGGTGCCATTATCATCGATGCCAGGGAGCCGGAACCGTTTGCTTACGATCGTGAGCACGTGGTCATGTTGTCTGACTGGACCGATGAAAATCCTCACAGTCTTCTGAAAAAATTAAAAAAACAGTCGGATTACTACAATTTCAATAAACCAACCATTGGCTCTTTTTTCCGCGACGTGAATACCAGGGGGCTGTCAGCCACTATTGCCGATCGGAAAATGTGGGCTGAAATGAAAATGAATCCGACTGACCTCGCGGATGTCAGTGGCTACACCTACACCTATCTCATGAACGGTCAGGCCCCGCTGAAAAACTGGACCGGGCTGTTCCGTCCCGGTGAAAAGATACGCTTACGGTTTATCAACGGTTCGGCAATGACCTATTTCGATATCCGCATCCCCGGGCTGAAAATGACGGTCGTGGCTGCAGATGGCCAGTATGTAAACCCGGTTACCGTTGACGAATTCAGGATTGCCGTTGCCGAAACCTATGATGTCATTGTGGAGCCTCAGGGTGAGGCCTATACCATCTTCGCACAATCCATGGACAGGACCGGCTACGCTCGGGGGACACTGGCCACGAGAGAGGGGTTAAGTGCTGCCGTTCCCGCCCTGGATCCACGTCCTCTGTTGACCATGGAAGATATGGGTATGGGAGGAATGGGGCATGATATGGCAGGAATGGACCACAGCCAGATGGGTGGCATGAATAACAGCGGAGAGATGATGTCTATGGACGGTGCTGAGCTTGCGGATAGCGGGACATCCTCCGCGCCCATGGATCACAGCAGCATGACTGGTATGGATCATTCCCAGATGGCCGGAATGCCGGGTATGCAAAGTCATCCTGCGTCAGAAACGGGTAACCCACTGGTTGATATGCAGGCGATGAGCGTCTCTCCGAAATTAAACGATCCGGGTATTGGTCTTCGAAATAACGGAAGAAAGGTTCTCACGTACGCGGATTTGAAAAGCCGCTTTGAGGATCCTGACGGACGTGAACCTGGCCGCACCATAGAACTGCATTTAACCGGTCACATGGAAAAGTTTGCCTGGTCATTTAACGGAATCAAGTTTTCAGATGCCGCACCGGTGCTGCTGAAATACGGTGAGCGACTCAGGATCACTCTGGTCAACGATACCATGATGACTCACCCCATTCACCTGCATGGTATGTGGAGCGATCTGGAAGATGAAAACGGTAATTTCATGGTTCGTAAACACACAATAGATATTCCCCCTGGTACAAAACGCAGTTACAGAGTGACAGCAGATGCGCTTGGCCGCTGGGCGTATCACTGCCATTTGCTCTATCACATGGAAATGGGAATGTTTCGTGAAGTCCGGGTGGAGGAATGATGCGAATGAAGAGAAGTTTTAAGGCCATAACTGTTCTGGTCGCTGGTTTGTTTACCTCACCGTTTTCTATTGCGGCGGGCTCCGTCTCTGCAGATCCTCATGCCGGGCACGACATGTCTTCCATGCAGATGCCGGTAGATGAGAATTTCACTGAGATGACGTCAATGGAGCCCATTGTAACTGAGAGCAGAACGCCAATTCCGCCTGTTACCGATGCCGACCGGAAGGCTGCATTCGGCAATTTACCGGGGCATGCGATTCACGACAGTGCGATTAATTATCTGGTCTTGCTGGATCAACTGGAATGGCAACGGTCGGATAACACCAATAATTTCAGCTGGAGTGTTAACAGCTGGATTGGCGGCGACACTGACCGGCTCTGGCTAAAGAGTGAAGGCGAACGAAGCGGGGGGAAAACGGAGATGGCAGAAGCCCAGCTACTCTGGGGGCATGCGGTTGGCCCCTGGTGGGATTTGGTTGCGGGTGTAAGACAGGATTTCAGACCTGCTTCAGCCCAGACCTGGGCTGCTGTCGGTTTTCAGGGGCTCGCGCTCTATAATTTTGAGTCTGAAATTACGGCTTTTGTCAGTAATGACGGAAAAGCAGCCCTCCGTCTGGGGGGAGAATACGACGTTTTACTGACTAACCGGCTCATACTCCAGCCATCCTATGAGGTAAATCTCTACAGTCAGGATGATGAATCGCGGGAGCGCGGCAGAGGATTAGCTGACACAGAGCTGGGCCTTCGGCTGCGCTACGAAATACGCCGTGAGTTTGCACCCTATATAGGCGTCTCCTGGAATCAGCTTTACGGGAAAACGTCCGATATGGCGAAAAGAGAGGGTGAGAAAGACCATCAGGTAGTATTCCTGGCGGGAGCCAGAATCTGGTTTTAATGCGTTGACTTAAAACACTAAACTAAACAGGTAAATAATATGTCGATTTTACATAAAGCCATTCTTACAGGTGGCCTGGTTATGGGCGTCGCTTTTTCTGCTATGGCCCATCCGGAATTAAAAAGCTCTGTGCCACAGGCTGATTCGGCCGTAGCGGCCCCGGATAAGATTCAGCTTAATTTCTCGGAAGATCTGACCGTGAAATTCTCAGGTGCAAAATTAACGATGACGGGTATGAAAGGTATGTCATCACATTCTCCGATGCCGGTCGCGGCAAAAGTGGCACCAGGCGCTGACCCTAAATCGATGGTCATTATTCCGCGAGAACCTTTACCCGCTGGCACTTATCGTGTTGACTGGCGCGCGGTTTCTTCAGATACGCACCCTATTACCGGTAATTACACCTTTACAGTGAAGTAATATTATGAACGACCTGATGATGATTGTTATTCGTTTTCTTCTTTATCTTGATTTGATGGTAATATTTGGATTGCCATTTTTTCAGATATATGGATTAAGTGGTGTCAGACATGAAACGTATAACCTGACTAATTTCAGGTCGTTTATAACCTTTGCTGTTGTTGCAGGCATCATTCTTACTGGCATTAATATGATCCTTGTATCTAATGCCATGAGCGGAGTAACTGATCTCAGGGAATTATCCATCCATATTATCGAGATGGTTATAGAAGAAACTGATGTAGGTATTAGCTGGATTGTCAGACTCTGTGCACTGTTTACCACTCTCGGTGCTTTGTTCCTTTACACTAACAAGAGACTATTGTCCTGCCTGCTGATGACGATGAGTGGGGGCGTGGCGCTGGCTACACTTGCCTGGGGAGGACACGCCGTCATGCATGACGGTCTGCATTACTATCTCCATTTACTGAGCGATCTGACTCATCTCGGCGCTGCAGGTGCCTGGACAGGTGCTCTGGTTGCATTTGCTATCCTGCTGATGCGCAGAAACGCGCATAATGCACAGAGCGTCATTGTGATATCTGACTCCCTGGCAAAATTTGCCACGGCAGGTACGGTGATTGTTGTAGCCCTGATCCTGAGTGCGATGGTCAACTATCTGTATATTGCTGAAGGTAACTTAACCCCCTTATTCAACAGCTCCTGGGGGGGAATATTGCTTGCTAAGACGGCTCTGTTTGTTCTGATGCTTCTTCTGGCTGCAGCAAACCGGTTTCACCTGGGTCCCCGGCTTGAAGTTATGGTCAGGGAAGGGAATTATGATCGCAGCGTTGCCCTGATGCGAAACAGCATCCTGACAGAATTCGTTGTTGCGATTATCATTCTGGGCGCCGTAGCGTGGCTCGGAATGCTTGCTCCGTCTCAGGTCAGCTAAGGGACAACTAACGCTCACGCGTGAGATTTTTACTTTCATATCAGCGAGTTGACCATGCAGCGTATTTTAATCGTTGAAGACGAACAAAAAACAGGTCGTTACCTGCAGCAGGGACTGGTTGAGGAAGGCTATCAGGCCGATCTCTTTAATAATGGCCGCGATGGTCTCGGGGCCGCGCAGAAGGGACAGTATGATTTGATAATACTGGACGTGATGCTGCCTTTCCTCGACGGGTGGCAAATCATCAGCGCACTGAGGAAGTCCGGGCACGAAGAACCGGTCCTGTTTTTAACCGCAAAAGACAACGTGCGGGACAAAGTGAAAGGACTGGAGCTTGGTGCAGATGACTACCTGATTAAGCCCTTCGATTTTACGGAGCTGGTTGCACGTGTAAGAACCTTACTGCGGCGGGCACGCTCGCAGTCCGCAACGGTTTGCACCATCGCCGATATGACCGTTGATATGGTGCGCCGAACCGTGATCCGTTCGGGGAAGAAGATCCATCTCACCGGTAAAGAATACGTTCTGCTTGAGTTGCTGTTGCAACGCACCGGAGAAGTGTTACCCAGGAGTCTTATCTCGTCCCTGGTCTGGAATATGAACTTTGACAGTGATACGAATGTGATTGATGTCGCCGTGAGACGTCTGAGAAGTAAAATTGATGATGACTTTGAACCAAAACTGATCCATACCGTTCGCGGTGCCGGATATGTCCTGGAGATCAGAGAAGAGTGAGGTTCAAAATTTCCCTGACCACTCGCCTGAGCCTGATTTTTTCTGCAGTGATGCTTACGGTATGGTGGTTATCAAGTTTTATCCTGATTAGCACCCTTAATGGCTATTTCGATAATCAGGATCGCGATTTTCTGACTGGTAAACTTCAGCTCACCGAAGAGTTTCTTAAAACAGAGACGTTCAGGAACAAAACGGATATTAAGTCATTATCAGAAAAAATAAACGATGCGATGGTGGGGCACTATGGCTTATTCATTTCTATAAAAAATATGGAAAATGAAAAAATTGTGGAACTGTATGCCAAAAATTCTGTTGTTCCAGCGATCCTGCTTAATAAGTCGGGGGATATTCTCGACTATATGATCCAGACGGAAGAAAATAACACCGTGTACCGCAGTATCTCGCGGCGGGTTGCCGTGACGCCGGAACAGGGTAAAAGCAAACATTTCATCATTACGGTTGCCACGGATACCGGGTATCACACCCTGTTTATGGATAAGCTCAGTACCTGGCTGTTCTGGTTCAATATCGGTCTGGTCTTTATTTCTATTTTTCTGGGCTGGCTGACCACACGTATTGGTCTGAAACCGTTACGGGAAATGACCAGTCTGGCTTCCTCCATGACCGTACATAGCCTGGATCAGCGTCTTAATCCCGATTTGGCTCCGCCGGAAATCTCTGAGACCATGCAGGAATTCAATAACATGTTCGATCGCCTGGAGGGTTCATTCCGGAAACTGTCAGATTTCTCGTCTGACATCGCGCATGAGCTGCGCACACCGGTCAGTAATCTGATGATGCAGACGCAGTTTGCACTGGCTAAGGAAAGGGATGTTTCGCATTACCGTGAAATTTTATTCGCTAACCTGGAAGAACTGAAAAGGTTGTCCCGAATGACCAGTGACATGCTTTTTCTGGCACGTTCAGAGCATGGTCTGCTGCAGCTGGATAAACATGATGTGGATCTGGCCGCCGAACTGAATGAATTACGTGAGTTATTCGAGCCCCTGGCTGACGAAACAGGAAAGACAATCACGGTTGAAGGAGAGGGTGTTGTTGCCGGAGACAGCGATATGCTGCGACGTGCTTTCAGTAACCTGCTTTCCAATGCAATCAAGTATTCTCCCGATAACACCTGTACAGCGATACGCCTTGAGCGTGACAGTGACTGTGTGAACGTGATGATTACAAATAAAATGTCTGGCCCGGTTCCCGCTAATCTGGAACGTTTGTTTGATCGGTTCTATCGTGCAGACTCATCGAGGGTCCACAACACAGAAGGCGCGGGTCTGGGATTGTCAATTACGAGGTCGATCATTCACGCTCATGGCGGCGACCTGTCAGCAGTACAGCAGGGGCGGGAAATTGTATTCAATGTACGTCTGTTAAGAGGTTAATACCGTTATTCAGAAAAAATATGGAAGGTGACAAAAATGTCATCATTCAGTCACGCGAGAAACAGAGACGGTTTTTTATAATCTTTCATAAATCAGGAGCAGGGTGATAACGCAATCACCGGGTTCCTGGAGTGATGAATAACCCGCCCTGTGATCAAATGCTTTCTCTGTTATAAGCCGTTTTGATTGTTGGGGGATGAAAACACCGGAGACCCAACCATGAAAAAGATCCTTGTATCATTTGCTGCCATTATGGCTGTCACTTCAACCGCCATGGCTGCAGAGACAATGAACATGCATGACCAGGTAAATAATGCCCAGGCACCTGCTCATCAGATGCAGTCAACCGCTGAAAAAAGCGCTATTCAGGGAGACAGTATGACGATGATGGATATGAGTGGGCACGATCAGGCTGCCATGTCCCATGAAATGATGCAAAACGGCAACGCTTCTGCCCACCAGGGCATGGCGGAAATGCATAAAAAAATGATGAAAGGAAAATCAGGAGCCACCAACGAAACAGCAAAGTCATTTTCTGAAATGAACGAACATGAAAAAGCCGCTGTTGTGCATGAAAAGGCGAATAATGGTCAGTCTTCCGTTGTTCACCAGCAGCAGGCTGATAAGCATCGCAGTCAGATCACCCAGAATTAACCCGCAGCTCCACTTGTTAGACCCTCATTTGACGCCGAAGTCACTGGCTTACGCTCCTGCCCGGAGCGTTTTTTTTAATATCATTTCGTGCCATGCTGGAGAATGGTATCGACCGTAATTACCTACGAGAGAAAACCGTCACCCTATCTGACGAGCGCTAGTGCAGCCACACTCACTCTTCATTTTGGCTTTCAGATAGCAGGTCTGCTACTGTTTTTCCGTCTGGCGACTGAAATGGCGCCGGGGCAAACGTATCCCAAAACGTAGCTACATATCCAAGTTAAGAATGCCGAGCAGCGCGCAGGCATTCCTAGAATGCGCCAAAGGCGCATAGAGGCGCCCTCAGAAGTTGACAAGATAACCGTGGTTAATGGCGCCGTAGCCCGGCGCAGCCGGTTACGCTGTTGATAGGTTCCACCAATCCGTCCCTTCGCCCTGCTAAGCCATAACCCGCTCATAGCCATGATGTGGTTTCATTAAGCCCTTTTAACTCCGGTGAGCGGGCTGTACGGCGCTTGCGACGTACAGGGCGTGATTTCCGGAGCCGTGGCGCCGGCAAAGCCGGTGCCCGGGGGCTGTACTGAGAACTTGCGCGATGTTACTGGCAGCCACTCAAATGTTTAGTTACATCATCCAGCATTAAAAGCGATGTTGTTCCGGGCCTTTGGCCCGGGGCGGCTTCGCTTTTCAGTGGTGGGTAGGGGCTGAGATAGTTCAGATCGGCACTGTTGGTGTTTTTGAGGAAACACTTCGTATGTTGTAACTATGAGTACGGTTGGGGCCCGTCGCATAGCGACGGGAGCTACTTGAGGTAGTTGCCGAACCGGCGCGGACGTGAGTCCGCTGCAAGGGCGGGCATTCTCAGGAGCCTGTCCACAGGTCAGGCGACGAATAGGTTATGTATTTATAAGAATAACAAAAGGATATTTAAAAGAAGTACAGAGCAGGTTTTTAAAGGAAACCACGCACTTTGAAATTACTTCGCCTGGCGCTCTGTAAGCATAACGGTTGTAGCTTTATAGAAAGTTCCCTTGCAGTTATTTGTGGATAACTGAATCTGGCGACCAGATGTGGCCACTCTGATGCAATTTCTGGCCATTCTGATGGCGGAATGGGGTGAATGTCAGGAAGGACGGCCGTCCTTTCGTGCAGAAAACCGTCAGCCGGGAGCTGCAGACGTGCGAAACCCTCCGGCGCCAGCCGGATTTTTCAGTCAGTTAGGGTTATATGGGGACTGTGGCCAGCCGCGTGTAGTTGTTACCACGCGACATCAGCATGCGCTCTTTCACGCGGCGCTCCAGCTCCCGCTTCATGGCATCAAGACCGCCGGTGAATCGCCCGCTGGCGTATTCCCGCGTCAGCTGTTGCTTCACCAGTGTCACAATGTCCTTACGGGTTCTGTCCGAGTCACGACGTGCACGGGCGCGTTTCAGGCCATGTAGCTTACGCTCGGACTGGTAACTGCGGAACCGTTCGCGCACAAAACGCCAGGCCTTCGCTATCAGCTCGTCCATCTCCAGTGGCTTCAGGTTCTGCTTCTTACGCTGCTGATTTTCCCATTCGACGCGGCTGCGGCGTGCGGCCACAACAGCAACGTCAGAGACGTCGAGCGCAGAGAACAGTGCCGGCGTAAAGGTGATATCAGTCGGGATGTTGCAGCCAATCTGCGGATCATACTCGGTCTGGTAGGTAATCAGCCCCAGCTCCGCCATAAACTTCAGCGCCCGTGTGGCACGGGTGATGGACAGATTGCCACTTTTTGACTCGGTGGCCAGACCGCACTCGATGGCAAGATTTGTGATGGAGCGCTGTACACGGTTGGCCAGCGGGTCATAGTGGAAGCACAGCCCCTGCAGCAGCGCGTCGATGGCACGGCGGCGCAGCACCGGCGGCATGCGATGACGCTTGCCCAGCGAGCGCACGAAGGCCACGTGGACGGAAAAATCAAAACGGGACGTGAAGCCTTCGGCTTTCGCCATCAGCTTACGACAGAACGGCAGCGTCTTTTTCCCTTCTCGCGGTGTGAATGCCGGATTCGGGTTTCTGACCTGACGATAATGGGAGAACAGGGTCTGAGCGTCAGTCACACCTTCCCGCAC
>NZ_JABXPR010000004.1:0-110488 GCF_014103415.1 Citrobacter sp. RHBSTW-00671 | reverse complement strand
GCCTCGCTGATCGGTCTAGGTGTTCTCCTGGCGTTTGACGAGAAAAAAACAAAGGTGCGGAGATGAATATGCACATTAACCTGAAGTAAATAATGCCGGTGGTTGATGCCAGAGGACATGGAAATCTTATCCGCCAGTTCCTGAAAAACGCCCGGGAGATACAGGAACTCGGGCTTATTGAGGATATTGAACATCAGATGCTGTCTGAAATTCAGTCCAGTCTAATAAAGTTGTCTTCGCCCGGAACTGACTATAAGCACACCTGCCCACGACATGGTAGCCTCTGGGAAGAAGCTGAAATTCAGTACCTTATTGAACAGGCTGGTTCATCAGGTTTCGATGCCGGGAGTTTTGCCAGTGAATACCAGCGGCGACCTGAATCCGTCATTAACTACATGAAAAAGCCGGGACTGACAAAATAGTCAGTATTTCCCATCCTTTGTTTTTTGCTCAAAAAAAACACAATTTCCCCATGTAGGCATTGCACCTGTAATACAGCGTGCTGTGTCCAGCTTACCACAGACTTTTCTTCCTTAAACTGTGGACTGGCCCGTGTCATAACAACTCTCTTTCGCTCCCTCACTGGTGTTCTTCTTACCTGAATCAGCCTGCCACCCGCTGCCAGTGTGCCGCGTCAGGACGGACACGGGACGGGCGTCTTTTCCGCTCAGGCCCGGCGTCGTTGTGATTGTACGCCATGCCCTCGCCAGTTTAAGGCGGGCCCTTCAAGCCGCTTTCGCGGCATAAGCTCGCCGACGATGGGGACTGTCGGCTCGTTATTCCACGGTCGGCGTTGACCCGTTACCGGACGCGACGAACAGGCAGCGTGCGGCAGGGAACGGTATCGCGGTGATGCCTCCTGTCCACCCTGACTGTATAAGGAGCTTCCCATGCCGAATTGGTGTGCCAACCGACTGATGTTCAACGGTATTCAAAACAGTGATGCCCTTAAAACGTGGATTGCCGGAGGTGAGTTGTCTCTGCATCGCCGCGCCAGAAAAGAAGGTATCCAGCTTTTCCTGGCAGGCTGCGCGGGGATACTGCGCCCCCTGACAGAGCAACATTACGCGCCATACCCGCAGCTGGTTTCTTACGGTGTGGCTGCAGACAACCGGGCTTCAGCCCAGGCATACAGCGACTGGCTGGCGATGTTTATGGCCGGATCTGTGCTGGATGTGGAAACCTGCCAGAAGCTGCATCAGTGCTGGCTGGACAGCCATATCGGCCATGCCCGCTGGTCCACCCTCAGTGAACCGGAACAGGTGGTCATCCGGCAGTTGTACCAGCAGAAATCATGCGACTGGGCGGACAGTTTCCGGCCTGCGCCGGTGGAGGAATGGTGGGACAGCCTGTGTGACGCCGTACCATCTGCCGGGCCGATGGATTTTCGCGACCTGCTGCCGACGCGCCTGGATATTGAAGTGAACGGCTTCAACGGTGGCCTGCTGACGGGTGTCCCGTCGTCATATGACCACTATCTGACCCGGTACGGGTGTAAGTGGCCAGTTGGTTATGAGACAAATATCTGTTTCGCCGGAGAGAACACGCTGACGGTGGATTTTGACACCCCCTGGAGTCCGGTTGGCGAAGACGTTGTGGCTGAACTCAGTCAGCGGTATGGCGGTGAGGTGGAGCACTGGTTTGCGGAGCAGGGCTGTAATTACTGCGGCTATGCAAGGTATGTCAGCGGCGAAACGGACGTGTACATCACCGACGAACTGGAGTGGGGCGAGGCTGACCCGGACGATGAGAACAGTTTCCCGGACGTATCCGGCCCGGAGTGGATTATCAACAACGTGGCGTATTTTGGCGGCTGACCGGAGGCGGGCGGGAAACCGCCCGGAATAACATGGAATTAAATCTGAATACCTGGCTTGTTGGCCTGAGTGTCGATGTCGATGGCACTGAAATGATGGTGTATTACCTGGTTTCCGCGAGTGACCTGGCGCAGGCCGAAGCGGGCGTCATGGAAATGGGACGCACCTGGTGGCCATCGCTGCAACGCGAGGATGACCGGCATCGGTGGGAATATGCAGCAGGCGTGGTCTGGTTCAACAGCATCATTCTGCTTGATGACGTGGAAAACAGCATCCTGCGCGGGCTGAAGTTCCTCGATGCGTGGACTGTGACCGGTTCAACGGGTACGCCGGTACTGCGTGACGAGTGGGGGAATGACTGGCGGGATATCACCCGCTGACGGAATGCCGTCAGAAGGGAGAGACATACAGGTGATTTCCAGTCACGCAGACGGTGTTAAATCAGCCCGCAGAAAATAACGCGATAAAACTGTCAGTCACACCATTTTTATAAGCTGTGGCAAATAAAAGAATCACTGACACCATTATCAGAATGGACTGTCTCGTCTTTATTTCACTTTTCTTATTCTTTAATTTTACGGCTGTGGTGAGGAGGGGATTTACAGATCCCCGGCGCTGCAGCTTTTTCCTGTTTGCATCGTCCAGAAGTTGCTGAACTCTCAGCTCATTTTCATGTGGCATAATCACATTCGGTACCCTGTGCAAAGAATACTGACATTGTAACCCCTGATTGTTTGTTCCGGTATCCACATATTCCCTTTACTTCCTTCTTTTCTATCACTTTCCGGCTCATCCGTGGAGGGAAAAGGATGTCGCGTTGCTCCGCATCCATGCCGCGCGGGGCGCGGGGATATCCACTGCCCGGAGCCAGTGTGCCGCGCCCGGACGGACACGGGACGGGCGGCGTTTCCGCTCCTGTCCGGCGTCGTTGTGATTTTACGCCATCCACTCGCCTTTTAAGGAGCGCCCTTCAAGCTGCTTTCGCGGCATAAGCTCGCCGACGATGGAGACTGTCGGCTCGTTATTCCACGGTCAGCCTGACCCGTTACCGGTCGCGGCGTACAGGCTCCGGGCAGCAGGGAACGGACGTCGTGCCGACGTCCTCCTGGGTGCCCCCTGTAACCACGAGGTGTCCCCATGTCCCGTTTTATCCTGGGTAACTGCGTCAATATTATGGCCTCCTTTCCGGAACGCGCCGTTGATTTCATCCTCACCGACCCCCCGTATCTGGTCGGGTTCCGTGACCGTTCCGGGCGCAGTATTGCCGGTGACAAAACCGACGAATGGCTGCAACCCGCCTGCAATGAGATGTACCGCGTCCTCAAAAAAGACGCGCTGATGGTGAGTTTCTACGGCTGGAACCGCGTCGATCGCTTTATGGCCGCGTGGAAAAGTGCCGGGTTCAGCGTGGTCGGGCATCTGGTGTTCACTAAAACATACTCGTCCAAATCGGCCTATGTCGGCTACCGCCATGAATGCGCCTATATCCTGGCGAAAGGTCGTCCGGCGTTGCCGCCGGACCCGCTGCCGGACGTCCTGGGCTGGAAATACAGCGGCAACCGCCACCACCCGACCGAAAAACCTGTTACCAGCCTGCAACCGTTGATCGAGAGCTTCACACACCCGAACGCCATTGTTCTCGATCCGTTTGCCGGTTCCGGCTCCACCTGCGTGGCCGCCGTCCAGGCAGGGCGCCGTTATATCGGCATTGAGCTGATGGAGCAGTACCACAAAGCCGGAATTGAGCGCCTGTCAGCCGTGCAGCGCGCCATGCAGCGTCCGGCCGCCAACGACGTCTTTTATCCGGAGGCCGCGTAATGAACTATGCCGGACACGAAAAACTCCGTGCAGACGTGGCGGAGCTGGCCAACAACATGAGTGACCTGCGGGACGCGCTGAACGACATTGAGCATCGCTATCGCTTTGATTCCGAAGTGCTGACTGAACGCCTGGCCCGTCAGACGATTTTCCGCATCAATGCCCTGTTTATGGCGGCGTACAACGAAATGCTTGAGCTGGATACCTGCTTTAAGGACTAAGGAGAAAAACATGTACGGAACCTGTGAAACCCTCTGCCGGTTGCTGAGTGAGCAGTATCCCGCAGAAACCCCGCTGAACCTGATTATCTGGTCCCCGGCGGATATCGAAGCGCTGGCCGACGGGATGGAATGTGCCGTTTCTGAACAGGACACAAGGGAGGTGCTGGCGCGTCTGGACGCCATACCGGAGGAACAACGGCTTGAGACGGGTGTGTCTGCCGGTGCGGTGATGGATTTGATTGATCAGGTGAAACAGGCCGTTCCGGCGGTGATGGTGCCGGCTGACCTGCTTGAAACCCTGCTGATGACCGCCGAACAGGCTTTATGGCACAGGGAATGGACCGCCCTGGATGGCAATCATCCGGTGCCGGACAGCGTTGCCCGCCGCCTGGCTGATACAGCGAAAGTCCGCGAGTTACTGAAAAACTGAAACTCCACGCCGCCCCGGCGGCGTGGACTGAATCGGCTCAGAGGAACATAAGATCATGATGTATGGCACCCGTAAGGAACTGAATAAAAAGCTGAAACGTATGTTTGGCAACGATGAACACGTTGCCCTGCTGGTCTGGACGAAGCAGGACGTGATGGCCCAGGTGGAAAACATGACGGAAAGCGAAGCCGCTGCGATTTTGCAGGAAATCGGCAGCGTTACCGGCCATACCGAAGAGGGCATTTCATTTCGCACGGTCCAGGAGATGTATGCCGGATTACGGGCCGACATCCCGACCGTCATCGTGCCCGCCGACCTGCTGGCACGGCTGACTGATGTCGCGGGGCTGGCGCTGGACGCAGAGGATGCACAGACCCGGCTCCTTATCAGCCGTCATTACCCGTCTGTGGCTGATGTACAGGCCGATATCATGTGGCTCAGGCAGCTCCTGGCCGCCTGATATGACTGACCGCCCCGCCCGTTCTGACGGGGCGACACTTCCCGTGCAGTATACAGAGAGAATAACCATGAATAACAATACCCTGAACGCCCTCATTCTGCGCCACGGTGACAATCTGCTGCGCCGGTCCGGCTGGCCTGAAAACGTGGGAGTGGTACAGATTGCTCCGCAGGACGTTCCCGGCTGGCTGTCCGTCTGCGGTGTGCTCAGTGCAGACGAGATCCTGACGCTGACAACCCGCCTGTGCCAGACCCAAAACGCCGGACAGGCGCACCTGCTGACGGCCAGCGCGCAACGGCTGGCTGGCACGCCCGCCCGGCTGCATCTGTACCCGGCTCAGACTTATCCCTGGCCCGAAGCCCTGCCTGATTTTACATGTATCAGTCTGCCCTATGCGCAGGAATGGCTGACAAAAGCCGAATGCGACGACCTGCTGGCCTTCCTGAAAGATTTCACTGACCGGGTATGCGAAATCGTTCGTCAGGACGCGAAGCGCATCGCGGCAGCACTGGTGCCATCTGACGCACCACGGCTGATGGAAAAACGTTTCGGAGACTGGCGACTGGTTGCGGACGAATACGAACATGACAACTGGCTGGACAGTGAGGACGGGGAACGGCTGGATCAGGTGCTGGACGGCATACTGGTCAGGGATGCGCGGTTTTGTCCGGTCCTGCTCACCCTGGTGAATGAGTCCCGGGAAGAAATCGAAGCGGCCGGGGTGATGACCGATCTCCTGCGTTTCCCGGGGGAACCGGTTCGTCGCTGGTTTGACCGTCGCGTGTTGCGGGACGTCCTGAACGAGGTCCGCAACACAGATCCGATCGGGGATTAAAGAGGGAAGGGGGAAACCCCTTCTTTTTATCTGCCGGTGACTCAGAAGCTGAAAAGGATGTCGCCGGCTCCGCTTTTATGGCGGCCCCGTCCCTGCGTGACGTGGCCTGGTGGTTTTCCACCCTGTCAGTCCGGTGTCGTGTGCGGGCTGTGCCGTGCATCCATCGTAGTCGGGCTGTCGGGGATACAAGGGTCCGCTGGCGCCGCTGCGGTCACCCGGTCCTTCCTTCACGTCAGCCGTTATCTTCCGGTCGTTCGACCGCTCAGGTTTCACGGTCTCACCCTCCAGCTCCCGTCTGCCGTGCGCGTCAGGCTGCGGCTTCCCTTGCGCCCTTGTATCCCCGACCGATCGCCCGACTGGTCTGGATGCACGGCACCGCCCGGTGTCGCGGAATATGTGATTACGGAGGTTTACCATGCAGTTAGCTACACGTCAGCACACCCTTAACGTCGAAGAATCCGACCGCCTTTCTTTCCTGCCGTACCTGTTCGGCACCGATTTTATGCTGGCTGAATTACAGGTGTATGCCCTGGCAAAACAGTGGATGCCGGAATACAACGGCGTTACCTGGCATTTCATCCGTCTGCCGGACGGCGGCGGCTACATGATGCCCGACTGCAGTCGGATTCACATGATCAACGGTGAAAACTGGTTTGATCGTACCGTCAGCGCCGACGCCGCCGGAATTATTATCACCTCGCTTGCCATTACCCGCCGTTGCTGGACGCATCACGACTGCGGCAACGCCGCACTCACTCACCTGTACATGCTGCGTGATACCCAGCTCTGGAATCACATCGTTTTTCACCCTGAATGCAACGCCATTTACGCCGCACTTGAATGATTAACCGACGGGGCGGCGATGCCGCCCCGCTGTAACCGCCATTCAATAAGTTAAAGAGGAACACGCCATGTACGGAACCGTCAGTGAAATCTGTATTGCCTTGCTGAAACAGCATGAAAACAACAAACAAATCGCCGTCATTACCTGGACGCCGGAGGACGTGCGGGAAGCGGGCGCGGAGTACAGCCCCACGGACGACGATGTGTCTTATGTGCTCCGCGTCATCGGTAAAGCAGGCAGTGCCGGAGTGTGGCGGTACGGGTTAGGACTGGAATTTGTCGCCGATGAACTCAGCAAAATTTCCGCTGCGCGGGCATCGCGCCAGATTGCTGTACCCGAAGATGCGCTGCGTGTCCTGTTGCCCCTGATGGAAGCCGGAATGAACATTCCGCGTTATCAGAGGGCGGACACGGCTGCCGAGGAATGCGCCGCGCTGGATATGCTCAAAACCCTTCTGGAAGTACCGTTTACGCCGCGTCCGGCTGAATAACAGACGGGGCGGCGATGCCGCCCCTTTTAAAGAGGAATAAAAAATGTACGCACCTGTGAAAGAAATCATGACCGATCTCCTGAAATATAACCTGTCATCGGATGAAGCATTGCTGGTTTTGTGTATTACGCGGGAGGATATCCGCATGCTGACTACTGAGTGGAATTTGTCCGATGAGGATATTACCTGCGTCATGCAGCGACTCGATGCGACGTATGATCAGGGGGCCGATGTGAGCATGGTTCGTGGCATCACTGAAGAACTGATGGACGAGCGCCGCGCCATACGTGATGTCAGCGTTCCGGCCAGTGCGCTGCAAAAAATAATGTTGCTGGCAGGCAGTGAAATGAAGCGACTGTATGCCGTGGCAGAGGATGGGGGCGGGGATGCAGACGCCTTTCTGGCTGAAGAAATGGACGCCATGCACCAGTTACAGACCGCGATTGACGCATAAGAAGGAGTATCCCGTGAATATGAAACCGGAAACCCGCGAAATTCTTCGCCAGTACAAAGCACTGATTAATGCCCGCCGCCGTGATGCAGGCCAGCGCGAACTGACAACCGCGCAGGTCATGGATGAAATCTGCGGGTACATGACCTGTCAGTGTGCCGTGTACATCGGCGGTCATTTCATCTTACAGGGAGGAAAGGGCAAGTAAGCATGATGGCAGGCGGTTATGCCGCCTGTCAGCCCGCGCGAAAAAAAACTGCAGGCTCACGCCTGCGGGGGAAGGACCCGCGCCGCGCTTCGCGCCGCTCCCCGTCCTTTTCCCCTCTGACTCTGATGGCGTACATTTACAGTGTGTTTCCATTCCTGTCGGAGGCTGTTATGTCCTGACTGAATCTCGCGGCAACATCGAAAGAAGACCGGGATAAGGTGGCCATTGACCTTGTCGCTTCAGGTGTGGCGTATAAAGAAAGGCTGGCGATGCCGGTGGTCGCTGAACGGGTGGTCAGAGAACAGCCTGAACATTTGAGAGCGTATTTCTGGGCGCGGCTGGAGCATTATCGCCAGCTCAGTGTGCAGCTCCCGGACAAAATGCCCCGGAATATGCCAGAAAAGAGGATGAGGTTAAAAAATAGCGCCATTCCGGATGCATTATGCCTGTCGCTGGCCGGATTTTACGCATGCCGGGTGATAGTTTTGTCTGGCCAGTGTGTGAAGTTTGCTTCCTGTCGGTGATAATACGCTGCCTGTGCCTGTGCCTGTGCCTTCTCATTCTGCTTTTGCTATTCCCCTACTGATTTCGCTGACAACGGGCGACTTCCCTGACGGGAACCGGGGCTGTCATGCTGCGCACCGGGCCTGCTGCGCTGTCCCGGCCCGGCCCCTCCGGGGCAGCGGGTTTCCATCCCTCTGTCGCAACGTCAACGGCAGGCTTGCTGCGACCGTCCCGGTCACGCCGCCCCTCGCGCGCCGTTGCCTGCGCTTTTCGCACCCCGGCGGTAAGGCTGCCGGGCTGTAAGGCGCAACGCCGTTTCGCTTGCCGCGCCCCGACGTTGCGGCGGGCCCCTGCTCTTATCCACGTCTGGTGCCTTTTCACCGTTTAAGCCCCTCTCGCCCGGGCTGAGACAAGCACAAACGCTGTCAGCCGTCCAGGGTAAATGGCACGCGGTAAACCGCGCCCAGGACAGCTGCCATCGCCCGTGCTCGTTTACGCCCCTGCGGCGAAGGTTCTCAAACGGGTGAAGTTAAATACCAGAGGGAACAGCGCAGCAGGTTCCCGCAAACGTCAACACCGCGGCTCCCGAAACTCAACGGGTGATGTTCTTTAAAAACCAGGAGGAAGAAAAATGCAGGCTCAGGCGATGCGTGTTTACCAGATTGCGTTCAGCGGACGCGATGCTCAGGGCGTTTTACCAATGTTTACCCGTATCCGCGCCATGACCGGAAAGCGGGCTGTCAGGGCATTTATCGAACGTTATCAACCCGTCAGCGGCTGGTTTTTGGGCGACCCCGAAGACATTACCAACAAAGTGCAGAAGGAGGCAGAAGACACAGGCAGCAACCCGCAGATATGAAAAAAGCAGGGTAAACCCTGCTTTCTCCACGCCGTAAAAACCGTTCGAGCGGTTTTTACGGCTTTATTAACTACCATAAGGAGTTAACTTTATATGATCGTTTCTATTGTTTCACCTTCCGCAGAGGCTGTAAAGCCCCGCCGTCAGACGCGCATCATTCGCGCCGACCTTGCCGTATCAGAGATTAACCCCGCGTTAAAGGCATTCGGGCGACATATCGCCAGACGTCTCCGCAAGGGGCGCGGAGTGCATATCCCCGCGATGACAAATACCGCCTACGGGCAGGTACTCCGCACGCTTGAACTGAAACGCGCATTTAACTGATGAGGTGAGCCGCCCCGCGAGGGGCGGCAACCACAGGAAGGAGAAACCCACATGACACAGACCACCGCCCTGGCACTGACTGCCAGCATCACCCCGCCGCCCGCGTCTGAAGACAGCCCCGCGCAGTCGTACCGGGCGACATACTCCCCGGATGACAACAAGTTGCGCCTGTATGCCGCAGAGCGCCTTGATGATGAAACGTATCAGAAGATCCACGCCGTGGGTTTTCGCTGGGCGCCGAAACAGGAACTGTTTGTCGCGCCAGCCTGGACGCCAGCCCGTGAGGACGTGCTTCTGTCTCTTGCCGGAGATATTGAAGACGATGACAACACCCTGTTTGACCGTCAGGAGCAACGCGCCGACCGTTTCAGCGGCTACAGCGAAAAACGCGCCGGGGAGTCAGAGCAGACGCTCGCGCAGGTGGACGCGCTGGCGTCGGTTATCCCGTCCGGACAGCCGATCCTTGTTGGCCATCACAGCGAACGCCGTGCGCGACGGGATGCGCAGCGTATTGAAAACAGTATGAAACGCGCCGTGATGCTCTTTGAACGTGCGGAATACTGGGAGGATCGGGCGCATGCATCCCTGCGTCTGGCGAAATACAGGGAGCGCCCGGATGTGCGTTATCGCCGTATCAAAAAGATTGAGGCGGACAAGCGCAAGGCGGAGCGGAATATTGCCCAGGCGCAGAAATATCTGACGATGTGGCGGGCGCAGACGCTGGATCTGAAAATGGCGCGGCTTGTCAGCAATTACGATCATATTTACACCTGTTTCACGCTGGAAAAATACCCGCGCCCGCCGGAGAAAAGCCAGTACGAAGGCCAGATGTCCCTGCATTCGGCGCTTGAGAATGAGATTATTACTTTTGAACAGGCCCGCGATATTGCCGCCCCATATCATGAACGCACGATCCGCCATCAGCAGCGCTGGCTGAATCATTACCAGAACCGCCTGGCCTATGAACGCGCCATGCTGGACGAAAGCGGCGGCGTGGTCACCCGTACCCAGGAGTTTGAGCCGGGCGGGCAGGTCCAGAGCCGGGGTGAATGGCTGACCATCATCCGCATCAATAAAAGCGGCGGTGCGGTCAGTTCGGTTGTCACCCCTTATTACAGCTTTATGCGCTGCAACGGGACCATGACACTGACCCCCGACCGTATCACGGACTATAAAGCCCCGTCTGCCGAAGAAGCCCGCGCCGCAAAACAGGCCGCGAAACGCCCGCCGATCGTTAACTGGCCGGGGGAGGGTTTCCGCGAAATGACCAAAGCCGAGTGGTCGAAAACCCCGGCGGATTATAAGTCGGTCCGGGGTGTCGCTGAAAATGATGAGCATGGCGCGTACCGCTTCCGTCGCATCATGACCAGCGGCTACACGCTTGATAACGTGTATATCACCGACATGAAAATCGTCGAAATCCCGCAAAAATAACCGACAGACTCCCCGGCGTTACGCCGGGGAGGTAAGGGCCATATATATGCACAGTGAACTCAAAGACCGTATTCAGGCGATGCAGGCAAGACTGGACGGGCGCACCCCCGTGGCCGAAATCCGCGCCAGCGCGCAGCTGTTCGTCACGCCCGACCCGGTCTGTCATCAGATGGCTGACCTGGCAGAGCTTAACGACTCTGACCGGATACTGGAGCCGGAGGCCGGAACGGGGGCCATTTTACGGGCCATCCGGGAGGTGGTCCCGCAGGGACGGTGTGACGCCGTGGAGCTTAACGCCGCGTTAGCCGCTCATCTGCGGGCGGCGTTTCCGGGCGTTAACGTCCGGTGCGGGGATTTTCTGGAATACCAGCCGGGAAGTCTCTGGAACAAAATCCTGATGAATCCGCCGTTTCAGCATGCGCAGGATATCCGCCACATACATCACGCCCTGACGCTGCTTGAGTCAGGCGGGATACTGACGGCGGTCTGTCTGAACGGACCACGCCAGCAGAAGATCCTGAAGCCCCTGTCTGATGTCTGGGAGCCGCTGCCGCGTGGCACATTCACGTATACCGATGTTTCAACCGTCCTGCTCAGAATTCAGATCTGACGGGCACAGTGAGCCGGGCGGGGGAGGATGCCCCCGTCTGGCCACGCCGGAAAAGGCCGCGCGCCTGCGGCGCTGAAGGGGGCTGCGCTTCGCGCCGCCGCCCTCCATCCGCGTCTGTTCATTCTCTTTGTGGTCTGGCTGCCTGTCGGCGGTATTCTCACTCTGTTGTCTGATATGGCGCTCTTTTCTCTTCCTGTGACTTTTCTTTCTGCTGCTGATATTTCCTGTCTGTTTTCTATGACCCCGGGCGACTTCCCTGGCGGGAACCGGGGCTGTCATGCTGCGCACCGGGCCTGCTGCGCTGTCCCGGCCCGGCCCCTCCGGGGCAGCGGGTTTCCATCCCTCTGTCGCAACGTCAACGGCAGGCTTGCTGCGACCGTTCCGGCCGCGCCGCCTCCACCGCGCCGGCGGGCCGTCGCTTTAAGGCCGCCACGCCGTTCCGCCGTGTCGGGTGTGTGCATCCTGTTCATCCGGTGAGGCCATCGCCCTGTGTGTCCTCACGCGGAGGGCTGGTCGTAGCACCGCCGTGTCGTCATCCAAAGGGTGAAGTGAACGCCGCCAAAACTTTTTGCGACGGACCGCAAAAACTGTTGTCTGCGCCCTTTTCCTGCCGCCCCGCCGTCGCTCCTTTGCCCTTTGCCGCGAGAGAACTCACCAGGGAGATGGAAAACCATCACCACAGGAGAAAACCAGGATGCACACACGAAACGTCAACGTCAGAACCGCCGCTCAGGAATCTTCCAGGAAGATGAGTGAAGGGCAAAACCCGGCTTCCGTTGCGCGGGAGTGGGTGGCTCAGGCCACTTCGCTGAAAGCAGGTGTCACTGTCACCGTGTCCGGTGTGAGCCGCTACGGCGATGTTCAGGTGGAGATCCGTACCTACGGAACGCTTAACTGGCGCGCCTGGTCGTTTGAACCCGATTTTCTTTTTGAACTGAAACGCAATCTGCAATACGTGCAGATGTAACCGGAGGCCGGACGTCCGGCCTTAACCCAGAGAAGGAGGAGCCATGCAGAACCTTAACACCCGCCAGACGACCAGAACGGTCGGGCAGAGCACCGACATCGTGAAGCTGCTGCGCATTCAGGCCAGCGACTCCCACGTGGTCGAGTTTGACAACGTGGACACCCGTTTTAATGACTGCAACAACTGGCAGGTGATGGCAGGGGGCAAACGTGTCCTCTTCAGTAACCGCATGTATGAGCGTTTTTCAGATGTGAAATCGGGGATCGTGGCAACGATTAACGTGTGTGAAAACAGCGCAGGCGTAGCGGATGCAGCAATGCTGGCAGGGGCAAAAGTCATGATGCAGGTACTCGACGGCTATCCGTCCTTTGCGGCACTGGCTGCACACCCGAAACGCATCACTGACTGAAAGAGTGCCGTGGCCGGAGCGCAATCCGGACACGGCTAACCATAACTTAAATTAAAGGGGTAAAATCATGGTCGCCACCAATACTACGGCAAAAAAAACCACCAAATCCACCCGCACGACAAAATCTGCGGAAAAAAATACGCAATCCACTGAGCAGAAGCTCGTCCGGTTACTTGCGGACACCCCGGTGCAAATCTTCCCGTACTCCCGCCTGTCGCGTACTGAACTCAACACGCGCATCATTCCGCATACTGACACGGAAGTGGAAGAGATGGCTGACAGTATTCAGGCAATGGGTATCCTCCAGAACCTGATCGGCACGGCGTTGCCGGACGGGACGATCGGCATCGTTGGCGGGGAAGGTCGTCGCAGGGGGACAGGCATTCTGGTGCAGCGCGGGGTACTCGCTACCGACACCCCGTTTATTCCGGTGAAAGTTCTGCCTGTGGAAATGGCGGTGGCTGCCTCGATGATCGAAAACGGCAGACGTAAAAACATGCATCCCGCCGAGCAGATTATCGGCTTCCGTACGCTGGAGCAGGAGGGGAAAACGGCCTCGCAGATCGGTGCTCTGCTGGGGTATCACCCGCGCCACGTCCAGCGCTGCCTGAAACTGGCGAACCTTGCGCCGTCCCTGCTGGATTCTCTGGCGCGGGATGAAATGACCCTTGAGCAATGTGAAGCGCTGACCCTCGCTGACACTCACGAGCGTCAGGAGCAGGTCTGGAAAGAGGCTGTTGAAAAATGGCACGATCCTGCTGTACAGACCCTGCGCAAAATGGTGACCGATGACAAGATGGCCATCAGTCACCCGATGTTTGCGTATGTGGGCGAGGAAGCCTATACCGCTGCTGGCGGTACACTGACCGCCGATCTGTTCAGCGACAGGGACAGTACCTTTGCAGATGCTTCACTGGTGAAATCCCTGCTGGCTGGCAAGCTCACCGTACTCGCCGCCCGTCTGAAGCAGGAGCAGGGCTGGGGCTGGGCCGAGTTTCGTATGACGGAACTCAGCGGTCATGGCGAAGATAAAGAGCTGTACCGCTTTGCCATGCCAGCGGCTGTGCTGACTGATGATGAACAACGCCGCATCGACGAGCTGGAAAAGGCCATCGAAGACTGTGCGACTTACGACGATCAGTACGAATTTCAGCAGCAGATTGATGATATCTGGATCGAGGCTAAATACCGCGAGGCCACACCGGAATTTCGGGCGGCACATGGGGTATGGGTGTCATGGGATAACGGCGATTTTCAGGTTCAGCCTGGTATCCGTAAACTGACTGACGAAGATCGCGCACAGGAAGAACAGGAACAGGAGGCACGACAGGCACAGGATAACAATGTCATCACCTACACCACGCCGGAAACACCTGCCGATGCATATCCCGCAACGCTGGTTAAAGCTATGTCTGCTGAACGGACTCTGGCAGTACAGGCTGAACTGGCGGGACGTCCTGATGTCTCGGTGGCACTGCTGACATGGACACTGTGTCTCGGGCTGTTCGAACGCAGCTATGGTCAACGTGATGAACCCCTCAAAGCGTCCGTCTCCAGTAATCAGTATCTGCTTGCCTCACTGGCCCCGTCCGGAGATGAGGGTAAAGCCCTGCTGTCACTGAAGGCACAGCGTGAAGTCTTTCAGGCGACGTTGCCGGAAGACTGGCATCTGGATTTCACCTGGCTGCTGTCATGGTCTGCGGAACAGGTGTGCGCCCTGCTGGGATTCTGCGCGGCACACGGGATCAACGGTATTCAGGAGCGCCTGTATCACCGTACTGAGCGGAGTGAACTGGACGGGCTGGAAGCGGCACTGGACTTTGACCTGCGCAAATGGTGGCAGCCGGATGCGACAAACTTCTTCGGTAAACTCAAAATTGCGCAGATTGGCACCGCTTATGAGGCTGCGGGGCTGTCTGACCGGGCTCGGGAGATTGTAAAACTCAAACGGCGTGATGCCGCTGCCGCTGCCGCAGATGAACTGAGTGCAAAAGGCTGGTTACCTGACTGGATGGTTCGTACTCAGTCCGATGAACAGGATGAGAATGACTGCGCTGAAACCGACCTGACTGACCACGCCGCTTAACCTGGAGGCCGCCGCCTTCGTGCGGCGGGAATGACATGACCATGATTTATGACCTGAACAAAATTAACTGCCTTACCGCCTCCGACATGGAGTCTGTCCGCCAGCAGGGTGAAGATGCCCGTCGTGGACTCAGTGATGCCGTGCTGGCTCTGCTGCCTGTACCGCAAAACTGGTGCATCTGCGCCGAATACCGAACGGAGTTTGGTGGTCTGTTCCCCGTCCAGTGCCGTCTCAGCGCGGACGGCTGCGATGAGTACCATCTGTGCGTGTGCAGTCCGGGTGATATCTCGCCGTACTGGCTTCTTGTCTTACTGTCTGCCGGAGGTCTGGTTGTTCGCACGCTCTGGCAGGGAGAGCAATTTGATCCCGTTCGCATCGGTACGCTGGTCAGCCAGGTCGCCGGAATGCGCCGCTTCGGCTGTTCCGCCCGCACGGTCGTCAGTCTGCTGAATGAGGAGGTGATGGCATGATCCCGTCAACACACGCTCTTGTGACGCTGAAGCCTGCCCGCCAGGCGGCACTGCAGGCCATTATCAGTGTGGAAACCGCCCGAGAACGGGGGGCGCGTCTGTCCTCTCTGCCACATGTACGTACTTTTTTGCGCGTGCTGACCGGCAGCAGTCGGATTAACACGGCGGTGGCACAGCGTATTCCCGGCCTGAACTGGGAGCCGAAGAACCGCCTGTGCAGTCTCAAACAGGTTGAGGAAGCACTGGATCGACTGATTGCCAGCAAAGGGGAGCATTGCCCGCTGCCGCTCTCCACGGATGTACAGGCCGAACTGTTCCCGGAGGTGATGCATACCCGGACAGATCGCCGGATGCAGCGCGAGAAAATTGCGTTCACCCGCAAAATGCGCCAGGAAGACCGGGCGATTGAGCATCGCTGGCTGTTACGCCAGAACCTGCTGGGGCAGGCGGTGACCGAATTGAATTTTCAGTCACCGGAAACCATCAATGTCTGGTACCGGCGCTGGGCAGACGAGTTTGACGCGCGTGAACTTGAGTCTGCATTCTGGTGCTGGCAGACGCGGTTTGCCTCGCTGAAGTCTCTTGAATGGCTGCACTACAGCAATGAGCCGCTGTATGCCGTTATGCATGAAATCCGGTTCATCGTCCGTGACACCCCGGCACATGTGCGCGAGGCAGAACGCTGGCAGGTTCCCAACAAGCTGACAGACCGGAGCGGGCTATGAAGTGGCGCTATTCACTCCGCTGGAAGCTGCCGCGTACTCCGTGCCCGGGTCCGCAGGAGCTGGTCTCTGACGTGGTGGAGGCCGGGCAGCCCGCCCCGGAATCGGTGATGTCGCGCTGGGTGGCGGGGGCTGGGTATGCCGTATGCGTCGATTTTCTGGATGAGAGGCAGATCAGACGCTGGAGTGATGAACGGAAAGCCGCTGCCCGCAGGCGAAATCTGGAACGCCGGGTAAACCGGATTGCGCCGCTGTTTGCGGAGGAACTTATCTCGCGGGAACTGACGGAACGCCCGGACTATTTTCGCGGAAAAACAGTCCGGTAATCGCCGGATACCTGGTCAGCAGGAAGCGGTGTAAGGTATAATGGCACTGGCGCTTGAGGCTTTTTGCCTCATGACGTGAAGGTGGTTTGTTGCCATGTTGTGAGGCAGAAAGAAGAAAGCCCCGTAGGAAGTTAATGTTATTAACCAACCACACGAGGCGATCTGCTTGACTAGACACCAACAGAATAGCCTCTTAGTTGCCGCAAGGCAAGGAGAAGAAGGCCATGAAACTGCCGCGAAACACCCTGCTCTGGTGTGTATTGATAGTGTGTCTCACACTGCTGATATTCACTTACCTGACCCGGAAATCGCTCTGCGAAATTCGCTACAGGGACACGAACAGGGAGGTGGCGGCTTTTATGGCTTACGAATCCGCTAAGTAGCTAACCCCGGCGGGGGAATCCCCCGCCATTCAGGAACTGATGATGTCTGACATGCCTGAAGCGCCTTTATGAAGGGGTTGCCGGTTCGCTGGCAGCCCCTTTTTCCACTTCTGGTGCGACCGCACGCATGAACAACCAGAAAGGAAGGTTCCCTCCAGGGGAACGGGGCAGGGCGGCAGCGCCTCCGGCGCGCCCGCTCTCTTCCCTTCATGTATTACCTCTGTATTACATATTAATGCTACTGTACGCATCCATTAGCATTAATATGGGAAGGTTATTTTTCCCTGTTCCGTGCTGAACGGATGCCTGCCTGATAATTCTTTTTCACACTTTCAATATCACTGAGCGTTGAAGCCTGGCAGGAATGTGCAGCAAGACGGTAGCGGGCGGCAATTTCATCAAGGATGGCAGGGGTGTTGTCTCTGCTGCGATGCTGGCGACCTTTCTGGCCAAAAATGCTGACGATGATGTCCTGACTGCCCGAACGTCCGAAAAGACGCATGCAAAGACGCTTTACAATCAGTGGAGTTAAATCCAGATCGATGTCGTCTGCGATTTCAAAAATAAAACTCAGCATCCGGTACGTTTTATAGCGTTTAACTGCTGCGCTGAGACGTGCAGCCCTCTGAGGGAATTCCCATGATTCATCGGAATAACGCTGCAGCTCTGCCTGGTAATCTCTGGCCAGATGTTCGAGGGTGTACTTAAAGTTGCGGTAAAAATAAGCGCGGGACTGTTCAGTCTGAGATTTTTCAGCCATTTTATGGACCGTAGATTAACGCTAGTGTATGCGTACATTAGCATTAATAATTAAAGTCTTCAAACCTCCCTCGCCTCGCCGGAGATCTGAATGCGGAAGTGATGGCACTGCTCTCTCATGGCCTGAAACAGAAAAACGGGCAGGGCGATGGCCCCCTTCGGCTCCCGGCCAGCGCTGCTGTCCGGTCGTCGAGCCCCACTCCGCCAGGGCAGCTGCTGCGCACCCGCCAGTCTCCGCCGAATCCCTTCGGGGTTCGGGCTTCGCTAGGGTCTGATGGCGAAGGTCAACCCCTGGCTTGCTGCGACCGTGCCGGTCGCGCCGCCCTGACCGCGACGGTGTGACTGTCGCTTTAAGGCCGCCACGCCGTTCCGACGTGTCGGGTGTGTGCACCCTGTTCCCCCGGTGAGGCCATCGTCCCGTGTGTCCTCACGCGGAGGGCTGGTCGTAGCACCGTCGGGTCGTCATCCAAGGGGTGAAATGCACTCCGCCAAAACTTTTTGCGAGTATCCGCAAAAACTTTTGTCTGCGCCCCTTTCCTTCCTCCCTTCGCCGTTGCTCCTTTGCCCTTTGCCGCGAGAGAACTCACCAGGGAGATGGACAACCATCACCACAGGAGAAAACCAGGATGCACACACGAAACGTCAACGTCAAAACCGCCGCTCAAGAATCTTCCAGGAAGATGGGGGGCGAACTACCTCCGCTGAGAGGTCTGGCACTGCGCATTCAGTGGGGTAAAGCGCGCGTGATGCGTGTTATCGACGCCGTGAAAGCGAAAAACGAGGCGCTGGATGTTGTTTTTGAGGCGATGCTTGAAGGCTACGGCGATTTTGCCAGTGGTAAGCATACCCCTCCGCATATGTTTTCAGACGTTCCGGAGCTGGTAAGTGCGTGGCATAGCGGATGGGCACAGGCCGCTGGCGTCGAGGAAACGTCGAATTGTGCCTGCTGCCAGAGCGGCAGCGGTGAACCCTGCCCGTATCACGATTAACGAACGGGCAGTGACTGCTGCCCCATGAACTGTCCCCGCGTCATTTTCGCAGGGAATAACCCGGACAACCCGAGGAGTACACCCGATGAACGTTAACACCCCTACCGGAACATGTGATTCAGACCTCACTCCGTCCCAGTTCACGGATCTGTTTTGCTGGGTCCTGGCTGCATCGGAAGGGGAGCCACAACCAGGTATTTTTACACCGCCAGCGAATGCCTCTGAGCTGACGTTAATTGATTACGAATGCCCGGATTATATCTCTGTCTGGGTAGTCGACGGGTGTCCGGTAGCAGCTGCAGCGCCGCTGGATAATTTCCATCGCGTTATTTCTTCATCTCTCACTAAATAATCAGGAGTAAATAATTATGGTCAGTTTCGCAAGCCGCTATCGTATGCCAACATCAATCCGTAAAGACCGCCCGCTGACGAATGACGAATTACAGCGCATTGTTCCGAGTGCGTTCTCTGAGGAAAAACACGATTCTCGTTCAGAGCGTTATACGTATATTCCAACGATTGTCATTCTTGACCGATTACGTGATGAAGGTTTTCAGCCATATTATGCAACCCAGTCCCGTACGCGTGACCAGGATAAACGCGACTTTACAAAGCATATGCTCCGCCTGCGTCGTCATGACCAGATTAACGGAAAGGAAGTACCGGAAATTATTCTGCTGAATAGCCATGATGGTTCAAGTAGCTATAAAATGATCCCCGGTATGTTCCGTCAGGTTTGTAGTAATGGCCTGGTTGCATGGAAGGATTTTGGCGAAATTCGCGTGCCACACAAAGGAGATATTGTCGGGCAGGTTATCGAAGGTGCTTACACGGTGCTGGAAACATTTGACGCGGTCGATGAAAATATTGACCTGATGAAAAGCATTCAGCTTACTTTGCCTGAGCAGCGCCTTTTTGGCGCAACAGCCCTGGAACTTAAGTATGACGGAAAACCGGCACCAATAACGCCGGAGCAAATTATTAACCCCCGCCGTGTTCTCGATAAAGGGCAGGATTTATGGACAACATTTAACGTGGTGCAGGAAAATGTGATCCGTGGGGGGATTCGTGGCAGAACGCCAAAAGGGAAGATGACCAGAACGCGGGAAGTCTCCGGAATAGATGGTGACATCAAATTAAATCAGGTTCTCTGGAAAATGGCCGAAGAGTTTGCAAAACTCAAAGCCTGAGAAAAAGCCGCTCCTATGAGCGGTTTTTTATTTTATTAATTTTTGTTGATAACGATTTTTTCAGTTTTTCTCGCTGCTGACACTGGGGGAGTCTCTGATGACTGTTCCAGTATTGTTTTTCTGGCGAGCAGAATACGGTAGATGTTTTTTATTTCTGTAGCGTAGGCACGGCGTTTTTTTATCATCACATCACGTGGCCCCGTATTATACATTCCAACGCTGTCCCAGTTTTTCCCGTAGGACTGGAAGTTGTGCGCCAGAACCCACGCACCCGAGTAAACGCATATGCATGGATCTTTTAATAGTCGATCGCGGGTAATATTAAACTTTTTAAGTTTACTGTAATGATAACTGTTCACCTGCATCCCGCAGACATCTTCTGATCCATCGTTGTTTGATCCATTTACCGCAGACGCTTTAAGACGACTCTCTTTAATTGAAATTGCCATAAGCAGCAGCGGATCTATTTGATAGTCTCTCCCCGCCTGGTCAAAACACATCTGCGGTGCGGCGAATGTCGATAGTGAGAACATCATCAACAGGATGGGGACTTTCGTTATTTTCATTTTATGGACCTTATGTCGATCATAAACCGGTATACGCTGCGCAATAAAAAATACTCCGCCAGATCATTTGAATCAAGATAATTCCCTACAAACGCGCGGAAGCGCTCTGAATCATGCATTCAGCCACACTCTCAAATACCAGTTACAACCCGGGCACACTTATTTACTTGCCGCTCTTTGCTAACCCTTTAAAACATCACACCCCACGCAAGATTTCATCTTGCAGTTTTTCTCTTTGAATTCAGTGAAATAACTTATGCCATTATGCGGAAAGTTGGAATATGTGGGAAAAAGGTGTGTGGATTACCACACCTTGCAGTGCCTGATTACCACACCTTGCAGTGCCTGATTGCCACACCTTGCAGTGCCTGATTAGGCACTGTAAAGTGTGGGGATTGTGTGTATCCTGATAATAGAGTAGGTTAGTGATATGCAGTGCCTAATCCACACACCTGATGGTGCCTGATGCACACACATCACAGTGCCTAATCCACACACCTGATGGTGCCGGATGCACACACATCACAGTGCCGGATTAACACACACATTTAAGTCAGAACAGGCTTTATATGAACGCATTCTTCAGGTTGAGGGTGAATTAACTCACATGAAAAATGGTCGACAGTGCCGTATCCGGCACTGCATGAAAAAATCAGGGAAATATTATGCCGCGCAAGAACATATACTTCAAAGATAAAATCGACAGGGAAATACAGGATATACTGGATATTGAACTTCAGAAGGGCGCAACCACCTCTGAAATGAACTATTCTTCAATAGTCAATGAACTTGTCCGGCTTGGTCTTATGGTTTATAAATCCAAAGAAGAGGGGTCAACCTTCGACCTTGATGGATTCCGCCGCGACCTGATAAAGAAAGTATCAGGCTCCCGGGAAGGTATTATGATTCTGACTGCACTGGTCTCTGAAATCTATGTTAACTTCAAGGGGCAACAGGCGGGAGTTTCACTTGATGACCTGATAAACAATAACATCAGCGCCATTAATATTGCTGAAGACGCAGCAGAGAAACAGCACTTCATTATCGATGATAAATAGCACGAGAGACCGGACGACCCGGCCTCCGTCGATCACTGCGCGCCATCCTCATCCCACGGAAGCGCGCTTTTTTCTGCCTCATTAATTTTTTCTTTTAAGTAACTCTCAAATTCCATGCACAGCACTTTCAGGGCTTGAGCATCCTCATTCTGTTCAAGTACCCGCCCTGTAAAATATTTCAGTGTACTCATCAACCTCGTCAGCATTTCATCATTCAGACTGCGCCTGTGAACCCTGGCCATTGTGCGAATCTCTTCGGCAAGATTCCCCGGAATACGCATACTATATCCTGTTGTCTTACCCGGAAGTAATATTCGCTCACCCTCACGCCACACCCAAAGATGCTCCGCAGGGGGACTATCCCTTTTATTTACCTCCCCGCAACGTGTATCCACATCAAGCAGGTTATGCAGCCAGTCTTCAAACTTCACCGCCAGAGAAATCAGTCTCTCACCTTCCGCCGTTTTAATAACAGGAATATCCGGCTGATAATTCAGAGACAATAACAGGCGTGCAATAATTTCGTCATTAACACTTCTCTTTCCTGCTCTGGCACATACTCTCAGCTCCATCAGTAAATTATCCGGCGCCCGCAGTCGCCACTCAACAGCCTCACCCGGGCGGAACTTACGCGGCCTTCCCCGGCCACCCCACATTTTCTCTTTTACTTTCATTGCTATAGATCTCGCATTCAACACTCCAACAACCTGAATGACCAAGCCTACTCACTTATATATTCAGAAAAATCCTAAATATTTTAAATAATGTGACATGTGTCACAGTTTTTTTTTTTTAGAGTCATGGGACAATATCGCGTGCGTAAACAAGCACTTACGTACACTCATTTTGTTTACATCCGGAGAAACAAGCATGTCCACAAACGGTAATGCCCTTAATGTCATGAAGGGATGGGCGGTAGCGTCTTTATTTCGTAAAGCTCGCGAAAACCGACAGTTAAAAAAATTTATTAAAAACGGAGGGTTGATTTTAATTTCACTTATGGTCGCACACCCGGCTCTGGCCAGCGGAACTGATTTACTTGCATCACAAAACACAACCGTTAACTCAACCTTCGGTTCTGGCTCTTCCATTGTAAAATGGTTTTATATTGCCGAAATTATCATGGGCCTGTTTATTTACATCAAAGTACGCTCGCCGATGGTCTTTGTCGGTATTGTTATGTGTATCATTTTCACCCGCGTCGCTTTCAGTATTGCGAGCTGACCATGAACGGGGAAGAGGATAAATACTACTTCCCGGAAACACTCAATCAGCAGGAACGCTATTTCGGTCTCCCTCTCGATGAACTGTTAATTGTCGCACCTTTAATTATCCTGGGTGTGCTGAACAATATGTCACTGGAGCTTTCTGTTATCGCGGGCCTGCTGTGGGCAACCATCAGATATCTGAAAAAAGGTCAGGGGTCATTCTGGCTGCTGAATTTCTGCTACTGGCATCTTCCCTCTTTTTTATTCAGGGTGACCTTCAGGCAGATACCTGATTCAAGTTTCCGGCACTGGAGAGCGTAATTACCATGAAGCTTAAAATTAAAGGTGAACGCGATAAACAACTCAGTTATGCGTTTATTGCGCTGGCCTCATTGCTTCTGCTGAGTGGGGTGGGAAATGTGCTGACCGGCTCTCTGGCGTGGCATTTTGCCACCACACAGAAAACTGTCACCACGCCCATGTCTTTTAATCAACCCTTCACCTCAGATGCTTCCGGCGCAGATGCCACCGGTATGACCATGTTCGCCTCTGCCTTTATATACTGGCGACTGAATGTCAGCCCGGAGAACGTCGACAATAACCAGAAAATGCTGCTCGGTTTCGTCCCCTCCGCCGAACGGGATGAACTGAAAAAAGCGCTGGATATTGAAGCTGAACGCATCAAAAAAGGGGGGATAACCACCCGCTTTGATACGAAAGAAATCCGCGTCATGGATGCGCCTGGTGTGGTCGAATTCAGCGGTACGCTGAAATCCTCCACAACAAACGGCGCCATCACCATTCCGCTTAAAGACCTGGAAAAAACATACCGACTGAAAATCCGTTACATCGACGGGCTGGTCACACTTCACCAGTTCGAAGAACTCCAGCCGGTCACCACCACTAACTGACAGGACTGCCCATGAAAAACGCAATTTCACCGGCAGCTGCTGCTGTGTTACTGGCAACGGGACTTTTTACCAGCGGCCTTCTGGCCGCTTCCGCTCCCGCAGCCATTCCGTTTGAGAACGACGCCGCCTTTAATGTCACGCTCAGCAATACCAACCCGACCAAAGTTGTTGTTAACGGAGAACTTATCACCAGCATCAGCGGCCCATCCGGTGCCTATGACCAGAGCCAGACCGATGACGGCGCCCTTATTCTGTCGCCCCTTGTCGGCCAGAACTTCACTGTCTTTATCCAGACCGACCACGGGTCTTCCCTGAGCCTGAACGTCCGGCCTCAGCCCGGAAACGGAAAAACACTGCGCTTTACCCCGATGTCACCGCCACTGCGCAGGAATGACGATGCAAAAGCCTGGGAAGAGGGACAGAGCTACGAAAAAACGCTGGTCTCTCTGTCCCGTGCCATCGTTAACGGCCAGGTGCCTGATGACTATCAGGAATACCCGGTCAGCCGCATGACGGCATACCACCCGGGCGCAACCGTTCGCCTGACGCCGGAACGTCAGTTCGTGGGCAACCATCTGCGCATTGTGCGTTTTCGGATGAGCAATCCCGGCAATATCACACAGAGTCTGCGAGAGCGTGATTTCTGGCAGAAAGGGGTCCGCGCCGTCATGCTCTCACAGCATCAGCTTTATGCGGGCGGAGAAGGATATGCCTGGATTGTGTTTTCAGATGACGGAGAACCACGTTCATGAGTCTGAATGAAAACCTGAAAACCCGCCGCAAACAGATTGCCATCCTGGCGGCAGTAATTGCCTCCGGGGCCGCGATGGCCGGTGGCGTTGCCTGGTACGGGCATTATCAGGAACAGCAAAAAGCGCCTCCGCCAGCTGCTGTGCCGAATATGACCGGTGTGGTGACTGCCACGTTTAATGAACAGGTGAACGATGCCGCCCTGGCACAACAGCAGGCCAAAACGTCAGCGCTGGAGCAGAATTTCGCCACACTGTCACAACAGTTTGAACAGAACAAACTCGACACGAACGAGAAAATGGCCCGGAAGGACGCTGAAATTCAGCGCCTGACTGAGCAACTTAACCAGCGACCTGCCGGCAGTAACCCGCAGACACCACCTGCAGACCAGAACGGAACACCGCTCCCGGGTCCCGTTGCCGCCGGCCAGTCCCGCCCCGCAGAATACTCCGTGACCCCGACAGGAGCGCCCCCCGCCAGTGGTGCAGTCAATATGGGACAGGGCGCAGCGTTCTATCCGGGGGGCTCCGGACAACGTATGACCGGAGGTCTTACCACCTCAAAATTTACCTACGAGAACCTTAAAAAGAAAACCACGAAACTGCCGTGGATACCTTCGGGGTCGTTCTCTGACGCCATTATGATTGAAGGGGCTGACGCCAACGCCAGCGTCACCGGTCAGCAGAATACCCGCCCCGTGACTATCCGGTTGCTGGGAAATATCCAGATGCCCAATAACAAGGAATACAGTGCTGATGGCTGTTTCGTTGTGGGGGAAATCTGGGGGGATATTTCCAGTGAGCGCGGTGAGGTCCGGACCCGGTCTATCAGTTGCGTGCTGAAGAACGGCAAACATATCGATATGGAGTTTGACGGACACGTCAGCTACCAGGGCAAAGGGGGCATCAGAGGGAAGCCGGTTATGCGTAACGGTATGATTGTCGGTTATGCCGGTGCCGCCGGGTTGCTCTCCGGTTTTGGTGAGGGGATTAAATCGGCCGCCACGCCGTCGGTCGGCCTCGGGGCCACTGCCGATATCGGTGCCGGTGATGTGTTTAAACAGGGGCTGGGTGGCGGTGCGAGTAAAGCCGCTGACACCCTGAGCCAGTACTGGATAAAACGTGCTGAACAGTATCATCCGATTATTGATATCGGGGCCGGGAACCGCGTCACTGTGGTGTTCCAGAAAGGCTTCCGTCTTGAAACGCTGGAAGATGCTGAGGACGCGAAGGCGAAAGAAGAGCTGCAGAAAGCCGGTAACGCCGCACAGGGTTCTGTGACTCCGCAGCCTGTCAACCAGACCGCCACGCACAGCACCACATCGGTGGGCAACATCAACCCGGATGACGTTCTGCGCCAGGCCAGCCAGCTGCGGCTCGGTGACACAATAAACTGAGGTGGAAGATGGATACAAACCGAAGACTGCTGAACGATATTCGGGTGGACCTGCATATGTGGCAGGCTAACCATTATCCCCCACATCAACAGTGGGTTTACACCTTTTCATTGATATTCGCTTTCGCGAACGGCGGGGTATGGATGTATCTGGACATCACCTGGTGGCTTCAGTGTACAGCCAGCTTTGGGGGAATAATCTTATTTCTGTGCTTATTCAAGCGGCTTTTCGACAGTAAACCCCGGACATGGCCTGATGCTCTGGACAGGAAACTGGCCCGGTATAAACCGCTTAACCCTGTGGCATGGCGGGAGTTACAGGCCTCGGTTGTGGAGAACCGGGTACTTACACGTGAAGCTGTGGAACGCTGGTATGAAAAGGAAAAAGCAACTCAGGTGAAAAGGCTGTCTGGTAAATCATCCGTAACGGGTCGCTTTCAGTTCCTTCATAACCATCCCGACAGCAACCCCGGCAAGGAGAGGAACCAGTGACGTTAAATTCCGAATCCTCCTGCATCATGAAATGTGCTTCTGACCTTCGCCATGTGTTCATTCCTTTTATGGTCTACAGCACTGAACTGACTGTCTGGGCGGTACTGATACGTAAAGGGGTGGTGACGTATGAGTGGAGTAGCTGGTGTGTTGGTCTGCTTGTTGCGCTGTTCCTTCTTTTCTGTACAGCAGCCGTTACTTTCGGGGAACGAATCGAAGGGATTATTTTCACATCCCTGGGGGTTATAGCGCCCTGGCTGATACTGCTTTGCCTTTCTTTGATTTGGGCGTTTATTGATATGAGCATGGCGCGTATGAATGTCGACCTCTTTCTGGCTGGCACTATTTTAAGCGCAGTGGCCCAGGCTGTTTTTATATTAGTCCTGCACCAGAAAAATTAAATCAACCTTATCCGCCCCCATTCCTTACTGGTTCTGCCATAAATTAACCGGAGTTATCCCATGAAAAAACTGATGGGCGCTGCACTGCTGTGCAGCGCGCTGACCGGCTGTGCCGGCATGAATTCTGATTTCGACTGCAATAAAACTGCAACCGACCAGTGCCTGACGACCGGCGAGGCCAACAAACTCGCCGCTCAGGGCAAAAGCCTGGACGAACTTAACGCCGGTAAAACCGCAAAAAAGCCTGCGGGTGAAACCCTGCCGGCACTGCGTAACGTGGCACCTGTCGTGAATGCGTCACGTCCTGTATCAGTCGCAGCAACCGGAACCCCGGCTACTCCGCTCATCGCGCCACGTCCGCTGGCCACGGCACCGGCAGGCACCATGCTGGCGGGCGTGATACCTCGCGTGAGTCCGCGTCCCGTTGTTCCGGTCACCCCTGTTAATACGGCCGGACGCGTACAGGTCCAGCGTATCCCGGATGCGACCCAGCGTCTGTGGATTGCACCGTGGGTGGATACGGACGACAACTTCCATCAGCCTTCTGTGGTTGAGTTTGTGAAAAACAAATCCCACTGGGACGAAAGCTTCCGTGTTATCGGGGAGGGCGGGGAATGAGCAGTGTCCTGGACAGCCTGATGGGGCTGATTGAGAGCGGGCGGCGTAAGGACGGTGCCGCGACCGCGCGTGCCAACCTTGAACAGACCTGGGATTATCCCTCCCTGGTGGCCAGTCTGCCTTATCGCTATTACGATGAAAAAAATGAGCTTTTCATCAATACCGGTACTGCAGGATTTGTTCTGGAACTGGCGCCGTTGCCTGGCGCCAATGAGCAGGTGATGGCCGCGCTGGATGACATGTTGCGTAAAAAACTCCCGCGTAAAACACCGGTCACCGTTGTTCTGACTGCCAGTAAATGTGTGGGCGAGCGTATTGCGCGGGGTGTCAGTACCGATATGTGGAAAGGTCAGATGGCCGATCATCTGAATAAAATTACCCGTGCGTTCTGGGAGCGTTCGGCACTCCACGGACTGGCCAATGAGCGTGAGTACCCGCTCTATCTGCGAAACTACCGTATCTTTATCGTCTACGGTAAAGCGGTGAAACGGTTCTCCCAGCAGGTGATGGATGACCTGGTTCAGATACGCAACACCATTCGCGTTTCCCTGGGGGCGGCGCGGATAGATTCCGTTAACACCGATGTGAATGCCTTCCTGTCGGTCATGCGTGAGCTGATGAACTACCGTCATGAGCAGGTCATGATGTCGCCGGGTGATTATAACGAAGATGAGCTGCTCAACCGTCAGGTGGTCGATCCTGCCATTGACCTGAGTGTTCACCCGTCACATATCCGTATCGAATTACCGGAAAAAATCGAAACAGACGGGACACGACTTCCGGCTTCAGCCTGCCGGATTGTGAATATGCAACTGAGCAAAAATCCCCGCCGGTTCGCACTCTGGCAGGGAGCCGATAACCTGCAGAATCTCCGCTTTCCTGATCTCGGTATTCCGTGCCCGTTTATGATCACCTGGACCACTGAACTGGAGGAGCAGACCAGAAGCCAGAGTGAGGCCTTTCGCAAGGATACGGACCTGTCCAAAAAGGCCAGCTCAGCCTACGGGGCGCTTTTCCCCGGGACCAAAAAAGCGGCAGACGAATGGCGTAGAGCCCGTGAACAACTGTCGACCAACGAAATCGCCCTCTGCCGGACCTACTTTAACCTGACGCTGTTCACGCCCGACAATAATACGGAGGCGCAGAAGTGTGAGCTGGCCGCCATTAACGTCTTCCGTAAGAACGAGCTGGAGATGGTTACGGTGCAGTACCAGCAGATGCGTAACTGGCTGGCCGGCTTCCCGTTCGTGATGCAGGAAGGGATGTGGGAAGATCTCAAAATGACGGGGGCCACCCTGCGGGGGAAATCCTGGAACGCCGTGAGCCTGATGCCTGTGGTGGCTGAGCGCCAGTTGTCGCATGTGGGCATGCCGTTGCCGACCTACCGCAACCAGGTGGCTTTCTTTGATATGTTCGGGGAAGAAAACGGCAGCACCAACTTTAACATCGCTGTCACGGGAACCTCGGGGGCCGGTAAGTCATTCCTGACGCAGGGTGTTCTCCGTGATGTCCTGAATGCAGGCGGTTTTGCCTGGGTCATCGATATGGGTGACAGTTACAAGAACTACTGTCACCAGGCTGGCGGGGTTTATCTCGACGGTTCGAAGCTTCGCTTTAACCCGTTTGCTAACGTGAAAGACATCAGGCACTCCGCTGAAGGTATTGTGCGTCTGCTGACGGTACTGGCGAGTCCTACCGAGCCGCTGGATGTTGTGTGTGAAGCGATTCTGCAGAAAGCGGTGATGGATGCGTGGGAGAAAAAAGGCTGTCAGGCGCGTATTGATGACGTTTTCAGTTTCCTGACCAGCGCTGATGTTAATCAGCGCTTTGCCGAAAAACCGACCATCACGGCGCGTCTGGCTGAACTGGCCATGCTGCTGGAAACCTACTGCACCTGGGGACCGGATGGCGAATACTTCAATGCGGACAACCCGACGCTGGATGGTGACACACGTTTTGCCGTTCTGGAGCTGCTGAGTCTGGAGAACAAACCGAAACTGCTCTCGTCCATTCTGTTTTCGCTCATCCTGGCGATTCAGGAAAAGATGTATCACAGCCCGCGTGACCTCAAAAAAGTCTGCATCATCGACGAGGCCTGGCGACTGCTCGGTGGCTCCAATCCACATGCAGCCCGCTTTATTGAAACCGGCTACCGTACTGTGCGCCGTCACCGTGGGGCGTTCATCACCATCACGCAGGGCATCAGGGACTTCAGCGCCAGTAAAGAAGCGGAAGCGGCCTGGAACAACAGTTCGACCAAAATCACCCTCCTGCAGGATGCGAAAGCCTTCAAACAGTACCTCTCCGACAATCCGGACCAGTTCTCGGACATGGAAAAAGAAGTTATCCGGGGTTTCCAGCCTGCACTGCAGACCGGTTACAGCTCGCTGCTTATCAGCGCCGGGGAGTACAGCTCGTTTCATCGCCTGTTTGTCGATCCTGTTACCCGCGCCATGTTCAGTTCCCGTGGGGAGGACTTCGCTTATATGCAGAACGCACAGAAAGCCGGGGCCACGGCAGATGAAGCCGCATATCTGCTGGCCGAGAAGAAGTTCGGTGACGAACTTCGTGAACTTGAAGAATGGGTAAAAGCCGCATGAGTGAACAGAATGAACAACCGTATGAGGCCGCCACTGTCCGCGCAGGTATAAAGCCGCGGGACTGGCTGAAAGCCCGGAGCGTGAAAATAGCCGCCTGTGTGCTGATTTCACAGTTGGTCATGACCGGAATAACGTGGGTATATATGAAATCCACGTCCCCGGACGTGGTGGTCTTCGACATGAAAGGCACCATCGACCTCTTTATGCAGCAGTCGGCACAGCTGCAGCTCGATGAAGGAAAAGCGAAAGTGCTGACGGCCCGTTTCAACACGGCAATGTCTGACAGCCTGGCGGCGTGGCAAACCTCGCACAACGCCATCATTCTGGTGAAACCTGCGGTGGTCAGTCCGTTGCCGGATATCACACCCGATATTCGCCGCGACATTGCCCGGCGCACGCAGGAGGGGCAGTGAAGAAACGTCAGCCACTGATGGCATTACTGTTGCTGGCACTGTCAGCCGGCAGTGGTGCCAGAGATCTCGGTACCTGGGGGAACGTCTTTGAACCCGCAGAGCAGGACATGCTGGACTTTATTCAGACCCGACTGAAGGGGATGGAGCAAAGCGGGGAACTCGACCGGTTGCGGGAAGAAGCTACGGCGCGGGTGAAAAAAAATGCCGTTCGCCCGGCCCCGGTTGAGGGGCTGAGCCGGGCCGTGAAATACCGCAGCTTCCCCTGGGACCCGACATTTACCGTGAAAGAAACCATTACGGATATGCAGGGGAAAGTGATTGCCCGTAAAGGTGACACGATCAACCCGCTTGATAAGGTGCCCTTCGCCCAGGTGCTCTATTTCATCGATGGTGATGACCAGGCACAGGTGGAGTGGACCCGAAAGGAAATCGCCGGACAGACGAACAGCAAAGTTATCCTGGTGAACGGCAATATAAAGGAAACCAGTGATGCGCTTGATGAACGTATCTACTTCGACCAGGCAGGTATCCTGACCCGCAAGTTTGGCTTCTCACACATCCCCGCACGGATATCCCGCGACGGTCGCATGCTGAACGTTGAGGAGATCCCCGTAAAAGGAGCAAAGAAATGACAGCCACAACGTTAGGTGATCTGTTCCCGGAAATGCGTCATGCGGTACCGGGACGGGAAAGAAAAAGCCATCCCACTCCAGAATCGCCGGGGAAACCCGCCCGTCATGTTACCCGTCAGGGAACGGCGGACCGGCTCAAAATGCTGTATCCCGAGATTGAATCCTGGAACCCTGTGCTGGTTACCCAGGCCTGGTTTAACTGGCTCAGGGAAAATCAGATGGCGCTGGTCGAACCGCAGGCGCGTGACGAACGCTTCCCGGACTATCTGGTCGGTCTGATAGTCAGGCATATGCAGGAGACGGAAGCATGGATTTAACGTCGTTCGGCTACCTTTTATGGGCCCTGCTGGTCGGGCTGCACTGTCTGGCGTCGGGCGCACCGGGAAAAAGGATGCACAGGTATTCCGGTCAATGCGAAGACAGCGGGGCACTGCCCCCGCAGGAGGAAGATGAACAGCCGTCCCCCTTTACGCAGGTAACCGTCAGTGTGGATGCACAGCCGGGCATGTTAACGCGCGATCTGGTGTATTGCCTGGCGCGCGCGACCGGCGCGTTGCGGACAAACGGACTGCCTGTGAGCACCGACGGATGCCACTATCACGGGGATTATGGTTACACCGGGGTCGCCGTCCCTCAGTATTCAGTGCACTGGCGTGTTCATGCCCGCCTGTGCACTGACCAGCAGGCTTTTTTTCCTGATAAGGACGGTCCGTCACTTCCGCCCTGGCTGGAAATGGCGGGGCGGTTGTCGCAGGGGAGTCTGGCCCGCCATATTTATGTGATCCTCCAGGGGACACCCCGCACCTCCTGCGACACACTGGCCTGGTTTCTGACTGAGGCGGCAGACGCGATTGCGGCGGGCGCGTCAGAGGGCAGCAATTTTGATGAGCACCGCTGTGGTTACGCGTTCCTGGTTATCCGGCCTGCCTCGTTCTGATGTTTCAACCGCCCAGGCACTCAGGCTCTCCGGTGCTCACTGCGTGGCGCTTCGCCTCAGCCGGGCTCCCCTCCCGGTATCTCTTAAAACCCTGACAAGGTAATGCCATGAAAAAAGACCCTGAAGGTGAAAAGGGCCGGAATGTTGCCATCTCGTCATTACGCCACGATGAAGGTTCAGCCAGACAGCTGGATGAGATCCTCAATGAAAATCCGCTCTACAAACCTTCTGCCGTAATGCGCGGCGGCATTCTTGCCCTGTATGAAATGACCCGGGAACAACGGCTGGTCATCATCATGAAAGCGGCCAGCAACGCCCGGAACCACTGATTTTTCCCCACGCCCGCCATCATCCCGGTGGCCCGGGCATATCCGGAGATACCCCATGACCCATTCAACAGCGGTCGGACCGGTGGCGGTGACCCGTGACCGTAACGGCTTCTGGACTCACCCTCGCTATTTTAAGCCTGCTGGCGATGAAGCCTCCCGGGCTGACTTCAATAACTGGCTGCACCGGAACAATCTGGTCTGCGCACTTCGCTGGCTGGAGAACGACGCCCCTCCCCATGTTACGGAGGCCTGGAAGCATGGCGCCTGCGATATCAGTGAGTGGCAGCCCTCCATGCCTGCCGGCGAGGGCTGGTTTACCGGCTCCATTCACGACACGGAAGACGGCCCCGTCTGTGTCTGGCTGCGGGAGGCACCATGAAACGCGGTGTCTGGTTTGCCGCGCTGATTCTGGCGCTGACGGTCTGGACGCCGGGGCAGGTATCTGCAGCCAGCAGTAATGCCGGGGAGGGACGATGGGTAAACCCTATTTCGGACGTCTGCTGGAAGTGCCTGTTTCCGATGTCGGTCGGGAGTATCAAACTGGCGTCCGGACCGCAGCCGGATACCAGCAACCCCTCCATTCCCATTCAGATGTGTTCATACGGCGTGCTGTACCGGATAGGACTGGCTATTGGGTACTGGGAGCCCACGGCCATGACGGATGTGACCCGCGAGCCCGGGGTGATGGTCAACATGGGGGGATTTAAGATAGACCTCGGGCGGACGGGAACCGGCACCGCCGGTCAGAGCGATCGACCCGCTGCCGGCGCGTTCTACCATGTTCACTGGTATAAATACCCGCTGATTTCGTGGCTGAGCATCATGACCAGCACCGGTTGTTTTCAGGGGGGCGACATGGATATTGCCTACATGTCTGAAGTCGACCCGCTCTGGAATGACAGTACGCTGTCCATGATGATTAACCCGGAGGCCGCACTGTTTGGCAACCTGATTGCGCAGGCGGCCTGTGCGGCCGATGCGGTGGCCAGTACCGCTGGCGTACCGTTATCTCCCCTGTTCTGGTGTGCCGGCAGTCAGGGAAGTATGTATCCCTTTACGGGGTATACCAGCGGGGAGTTTTCGCCGCTGGAATCCTCACTGCTGGTCAGTGAGAGAATGGCCTTCAAGCTGCACCGGGAAGGTCTGGTGATGAATACGGTGGGGGCTGATTATGCCGTGTGTTATCAGTATCCCTCACCCATCGTGCCGAAAGAACGCTGGCGTTACCAGATGGTGAACATGTATCCCGAAACCAACAGTTGCCACGCGTTTGGTGCCAGTACCCAGACCTGGGGGACACCGCACAACGCGCCCCATTCAAAGAAAAATTTCGGTTATCTGCTCTGGCGCAAACGCAACTGCGTCTATACATGAGGTTCCTCCCATGAACAAGACTCTGTACCGGGTACTGCTTGCCAGTGCCCTGATGGCCTGTACGTCGCTGGTCTCAGCCAGTGAGCAGGCAGGTGTGTCCCCACGGGATATGACGTGGATGAAACAACAGCAGCAGGCGATGGACGCGTTTAAACAGAATCTTCAGGGCCAGACCCTGTCTCTGCCGCCGGAACAACAGGCGCTGATAAACCGGATGCAGGGGGATGTGGCCCGACAGCAGGGAGAAAGCCCTGGGGGCGAAAAAAAAATGTTCCCAGCCATCTACTTTGTCAGCCTGGGGCTTCCCCGGGAAGGTCTGTTACCGATGCTACGGGACGCAAACCGTTACGGTATTCCCGCTACGCTCCGTGGACTGGTAAATAACGACCTGCGACAGACCGCCAGCGCGATGTTTGAACTGTCCAAAGAGGATAAAAACATTGGTGTTCAGATTGACCCGACACTGTATTCCGAATTCCACATTACGACCATACCGGCTCTGGTGGTGACCTGCCCGGGCCATTTTGATGTGATTCGCGGCAGCCTTCCGCTGAAACAGGCTCTGGAAAGAGTGGCTGAAAACGGGGACTGTGCAGCAACAGCCAGACAACTGTTGAAGGAGGGAGAATGAAAGCTCGTCTTGTCGGGGCGCTAATCCTGTTGCCCTCACTGGTGCTGGCAGATGCAACCAGTGATGCCTTTAATACCGGAGCGGAATTTGGGAAAGGGAATAAGGGACAGGGGACCAGTAGCCTGAAAAATCCGGACGCGGTCACGGGCGATATTCCTGGTTATACCTCAAACCCGCCGGAAAGTGGTTACTACGGCGGCGTGAAAGGCGGTGACGGCGGGCTGGCAGAAAAAGGGCAGAACGCCCTGCAGGACAGCCAGGCCGGTCAGGCGATTATCGACTCCGGGATCAAAAACCCGCTACCGGTGATTGACCCTGAAGCCCCTTTTATTACGGCAGGTAAAAGTGCGGAGTCGAATGCGGGCAATATGATCAACGGGACAGGAAACCCGCAGCAGTGCCAGGAAACCACGGTCTCAAAATCCGTGTTCGACAAGTACACCTGTGAACGGGATGTGTGGGTGGAACAAAGTTGCAACCGGACGGCAAAAATTGTGATTGAGGGGGACACAACCTGGGAAACGCAGACGCTGGAATACGAGCTGAGTCAGCAGCCCATGCAGGAAATAAACGGACGCAATATCGTCACCATCGTTCCCCAGGTGGGGGGCGAAATTATTCAGGCCACCTATTCATGGCAAAACCAGCATGGTAATAAGCCCCGGTTTTTTATGGACGTTTCCATTCTGGGGGCTGAAATTCCCTGGCACAATAAAGGTAACTATCAGAATGTCAGCTTCACCCCCGTACCGGCGACGCTGACCGCCGGTGTGCCCTTTACGTCGTCCCACCCCCATAAGCTCAGGGACGGCTCGGGCACGCAGTCATTTAAAACGCACGTACCGATGAGCATCAGGCTGGTTCTGAGGGTCAAAAAAAACAGCAGTGTGGCCAAACTGGTGTGGACTGATTCGTGCGGCAATATGTCCGGCAGGGGAGCGACGGTCCCGGTTTCCAGCGTCTGTTCCGTTGCAGGCGGGTACCGCCCGGTCACGATTGATGGTGTCGTCCAGCAGATCTGGAGCGACTGCTGGGAATATACAGACCAGTATCTGGTTCAGTCAGGATCAAAGGGTACCTGCGAACCACTGATGAAGGACCCGGCTTGTACTGTGACCGGCACACAGTGTCTGACGCAGAACGGCGCTTACTGTGAACACGAAAAAGTGAACTATGAGTGTCAGCGAACGTTCACGTCTGGTGGCGTGATTTGCGGGGGTGAGTACTTCTGCAAAACGGGGGACTGCAGTGATACCGGCGGGGCCGGGGATAGCGGGTTTGATACGGCGGTGTCAAAACTGGCCGGGCTGGCATCAGCGGCGGATGACGTGAAAAACACCCAGGATGGTATGGATGTTCGCGCTTTCACCGGTCAGGTCACGAGCTGCCGGAAAGCGGTCGCAGGCTTCTCAAACTGCTGCAAGGATTCAGGCTGGGGGCAAGACTCGGGACTGGCGGCCTGCAACAGTGATGAGATGGCACTGGCGAAGGCGAAAGCGAAAAAAATCACCGTCAGTGTGGGAGAGCGATGTGATCGGGCGGTGATGGGCGTCTGCCTCCAGAAAAGTAAGGTGTACTGCGTTTTCCAGGGCAAGCTGGCGCGCATTATCCAGGAGCAGGGGCGCCGGGATCAGCTGCATGTCGGCTTTGGCAGTGGTAAAAACCCGGACTGCCGGGGGATTTCGATCAGCGAACTACAGGCTATCAACTTCGACCTGATCAATTTTGCTGACTTTTACGAAGACCTGATGAACAACCAGAAAATCCCGGATACCGGGACGCAGGTGAAGCTCATCAAGGACCGCATTGCCGCGCAGGTCAATCAGCAGAAGAGTCAGGGAGGCCAGAAATGAAGCCGTGTTTTTATGCGCTGGCGTTACTGGTCATCAGTCTGTCCGCCACGGCTGAGGACATTGTGACCCCGGCTGACCCGTTTACCGGCTGGTTCTGGTACAACGAGCCGAAAACGCCGCCTGAGAAACCACAAAAGACATCACTACCGCCCCCGCAGGCGGTTCCCGACCTCAGTAAACTGTCGGCGCAGGAGCAGGCTAAGGTCCTCCGGGGGTACACGATGGAGGCGCTGAACCGCGCCATCCTGTACCCCACGCGGGAGAATACGGCGACGTTCCTGCGCTGGCAGAAATTCTGGACGGACAGGGGGTCGATGTTCAGTCAGTCATTTGCGGCGGCGCAACTCAGCCACCCGGACCTGGATTACAACCTGGAATATCCACACTACAACAGTATGGCCCCGTTCGTGCAGACCCGTGACCAGCAGGCCCGGCAGAATGCGGTGGAACAGATAGCGCAGCGTTACGGCCTTTTCTACTTCTATCGTGGCAGTGACCCGATTGATATCCAGATGGCCGGCGTGGTGGCTGACTTTGCCAAAACCAACGGCATATCGCTGATCCCCGTTTCGGTGGACGGCCAGGTCGCCGCGTCGTTGCCACAAAGCCGGTCTGATTCGGGACAGTCCCGCACCATGAATATCACGCATTTCCCGGCACTGTTTCTGGTTGACCCGAAGGGTAAGACCTTCCGCGCCCTGTCTTACGGCTTCATGACACAGGATGAACTTTCCAAGCGATTCCTGAATGTGTCCACCGGTTTTAAACCCCAGTCTTAAGGATACTCCTGTGAATAAATTTGCCTTTGCGCGTGCCTCCCGGGCACTGCGCCGTGCCGTTTTCTTTTCCCTGGTGACGGCCCCTTCCCTGATGCTGTTTGTCCTGTTCATCATGCTGTCCTTCAACGAGTCGATTGCCGGTCGTTTTCTTTCAGAGGCGAGAACGCTGGTTGCGGATACTCCGGAAGGAAAAGTGAATATGTCCGTGTGTCAGGTCGTGCCGTTACCCCCCGAAGAAACCGGGGCGGAAACCGTGAGGCAGATAAAACCCGCCCCTCCGGTCATCTGCACCCGGGAGACTGTCCATGTGGATGCAATGGGCTGGCAGAAAGAGACGAACAGCGCCATTCGTTCCCTGTATCTGACGTCCGCCCTGCTGGGGCTGGTCATCTGGCTGCTATTCAACGGGTTCCCTGGTGTTTCCATTCCCCATAACGTTTTCAGGAAAATGAAATCATGAAATCATGTGTTGTAAGGCTGGTTCCTCTTTTCTGGTGGGGCATGGTGGCGAAGTGCCTCAGTGAGTTAATTTCGGTGTCCGTGACGTTCACCCAGGGCCTGCTGCTGTGGGCCGGGTATCTGATGTGGGCAGTGGCGGCTGTTTTGCTGGCCATCACCGCCGTGCACGAATGCCGGCTGAAATGGCTCGCCAGACGAGCCCGGGAGGTGACGCATGGCCGGTAAATTCGCTGTTAGTCTGCTTCTTATGTTTCCTCTGCTGGCCGGCGCAGGTGTCCGTGATGAGCTGGCCGCGCTGGATGCCGCAAAAACGAACGTTCCGGCCGGGGTATCTGCCAGACCGCAATCCGCCGTATCACCACAAAGCCTGATGGCGTTACCCGATGGTCGTCAGGCAAATATGAAGGACTATGCGGTGGTGTTGTTTATGCAGGCTCACTGCCAGTACAGCGCAAAATTTGACCCACTGGTTAAAGGCTGGGCCGATCAGCATCAGATAAAAATCTATCCGTATACGCTCGATGGAGGCGGTGATACATCGTTTCCCACACCGCTGATCCCACGAAAAACCGATCCGGCGTCTCCCATAGCGGATGAAATTATCACGTTCTTTGGCAACGGGCTGCCGATTGCCACACCAACGGCGTTCATGGTGAACGTCAATACGCTCAAAGCCTACCCGCTGACCCAGGGGATGATGGATATTCCCGCCCTTGAAAGCCGTATGGCCAGTCTCATTCAGGCTGACCTGGACAATGTTGACCCGAAAATGCTGCCACCCATGCCGGCAAGCAGCCAGGCTACCCCTCAGTAAACCAACCGGACTACAAAATGACCTCACATTCGTATGCGTTATCGCGTACCGGGCGCGTCTGGCTTTCATCCAGCTTGACGTTGCCTGTGTCCGCAACATGTTCTGGCTTCCCCGTCGGCAGGCTGGCAGAGACGTTTTTAGCAACGGAGCTGAAGCTACAGACGCCTGAACCAAAGGAGAATGCTAATGATTAAGCCACTGGCGGTCGCTGCCGGTATTTTTTTTAACGGTCTGTCCGTGTCCCCGGCACAGGCCGACGTCAATGGCGACCTGAACGGATTTTTTGGCAGTCTCGGCTACAGCGGTAACGTCTCCCAGGCACAGGCCTGGCAGGGACAGGCGGCCGGTTACTTTTCAGGTGGGTCAGTCTACCTGCGTAACCCGGTGAAAAATGTCCAGCTTATCTCGATGCAGCTCCCGTCTCTGAACGCCGGATGTGGCGGGATTGATTCCTATCTTGGGGCTTTCAGTATGATCAGTGGCGAGGAAATCCAGCGCTTTGCCAAACAGATTATGAGTAACGCCCTCGGATATGCCTTCGATCTGGCACTGCAGACAATGGTGCCCGAGCTGAAGCAGGCCAAAGACTTCCTGCAGAAACTGGCCAGCGATGTGAACTCGATGAACATGAGTTCGTGTCAGGCGGCACAGGGCATCATCGGCGGGCTGTGGCCGGTGACGCAGGTATCCCAGCAAAAAATCTGTCAGGACATCGCCGGAGAAAACCACTTATTTGCTGACTGGGCTGCGTCGCGTCAGGGGTGTACCGTCGGGAAACAGGGCGACAATGTAACCAGCAAAGCCAGTGATGCTGAGAAAGACCAGGTACTGAAAAACAAAAATCTCATTTGGGATTCACTCAGTAAAAATGGGTTACTGGGCGGTGACAGGGCTCTGAAAGAGCTGGTCATGAGCACGGTCGGCTCCATCATATTTAACAAGGACGGCGACGTCACTATCCTGACTCCGCTGGTTGATAACCGCGACCTGATCAAAGTGCTGATGCGCGGCGGGACGGCAAAGGTGTATGGATGCGATGAAGCCTCACAGTGCCTGGGGCCGGTGGTGGCTAATCTCAGTATCTCCGAGTCACATGCCCTTGTCACACTGGTCAAGAACCTGATGCTGTCCATGCAGAACAAGCTGGTTGATGACCGGCCGCTGACCGACCAGGAAAAAGGGTTTGTGAACACCACGTCGGTACCGGTGCTGAAATACCTGACCAATGCCCAGAGTATGGGAATGAGTGCCACCTATCTGTTGCAGGTGTCCGATTTTATCGCGCAGGACCTGATGATCCAGTATCTGCAGGAGCTGGTTAAACAGGCCAGCATGTCACTGGCCGGAAAGAACTTCCCGGAGGAAGCCGCCGCGAAGCTGCGTGACAACGTCATTCATGCTCAGGGGCTGCTGGCTGATATGAAACTGCAGTCCGCCGCAGACCAGAATGCGCTGGATGGTATTGACCGCAACATGCAGTACCTGCAACAGCAGGTTTCCACGATCGTTTCGGGCTCATACCAGAGCAATTACCATTGGGGGGTGCGCTGATGCTTGAGATTTACACCATCTATGGCGGGGGGATGTGGAAAACAGCGCTGGATGCGATTGTCACCCTCATTGGCTCCAGTACCTTCAGTACACTTCTGCGCATGGCCAGCACCTTCGGGGTGCTGGCCGCCCTTGTCCTGTTTATCAAACAGCACAACCCGATGGTGTTTGTGCACTGGCTGGCTGTCTTTATGATTATCAGCACGGTGTTGCTGGTACCCAAACGCTCTGTGCAGGTTATCGATATCTCTGACCCGGGCGCGGTCTGGAAAACCGATAATGTGCCGGTCGGGCTTGCCGGGATTGCCTCGCTGTCGACCAGTATCGGCTACAGGATGAGTTCGCTGTACGACTCCCTGATGGCCAGACCTGACTCGGTGACTTACAGCCGGACGGGGATGCTGTTTGGCTCGCAGATTGTGGCCGAAACCAGTGATTTCACCACGCAGAATCCTGAACTGGCACAGATGCTGCCGGATTATGTGGAAAACTGTGTGATAGGAGACATTCTGCTTAACGGCAAATATTCGATCAACGAATTGCTGAATTCCACTGACCCTCTGACGCTCATCACCAGCAACCCGAGTCCGTTACGCGGTATTTTTAAAATGACGTCCTCTTCACGGCAGTTTCTGACCTGCCAGCAGGCGGCAGCGGAAATCAAAACCCTGGCCAATATTGAAGCGAACCTGGGGAGCGCCACCTTCACCTGGCTGACACAGAAGATATTTGGCAACAAGGTCAACGGGGCGACCCTGCTCGCGAATGCCATGGGAGACAGTTATGGTTACTTCTATGCCGGGGGGATGAGTGCGGCGCAAATCATGAAGAACAACATCACCAACACGGCAGTGCGCCAGGGGATAAAAGGATTTGCGGCACGGTCCTCGGATACAGCCAACCTGCTGAATCTTGCAACAGAAAACGCGGCGACCAAACAGCGTCTCAGTTGGGCATCCGGGACGGAACTGGCCACAAGGACGCTGCCGTTTGCGCAGTCACTGTTGATGCTGATCCTGGTGTGTCTGTTCCCGCTGATGATAGCGCTGGCAGCAACCAGCCACAGTCTCTTCGGCCTGACCACACTGAAGATCTATGTGGGTGGGTTCATCTATTTCCAGATGTGGCCCATCATGTTTGCGATCCTCAACTACGCCTCGAACTACTGGCTGCAGTCAAAGACCGGCGGGACACTTCTGGTCCTGGCCAACCGGGATATTGTGGCACTCCAGCATTCGGATGTGGCGAATCTGGCCGGTTATCTGTCGCTCTCAATACCGGTACTGTCGTATTACCTGACCCGGGGGGCCGCAGTCATAGGTTCCCAGGTGGCGGGCGGAATGCTCAGCTCGGCGGCGTTCACGGCAGCCGGCGTGTCATCAACCACGGCAGACGGGAACTGGTCGTTTAACAACATGTCGATGGACAATGTTAACCAGAACAAGATGGATACCAACCTGGTGCAACGTCAGGGCCAGCAGACCTGGCAGGCTGATAATGGTTCCTCGCAGACGATGACTGCCGGTGGTCACACGGTGATAGATGGTTCAGGGGCGATGTCAAACCTGCCGGTGAATATGCGGCTCAGCCAGCTGGCCAGCAGCGGGTTCCAGGAGTCCGCGCGGCAGTCGCAGGTTCAGGCGCAGACCGCGCTGGATGGCTATAACCACAGTGTCACCAGTGGCTGGTCACAGCTTTCGCAGGTGTCAAACCAGACCGGTACCAGCGACAGTCTGACGCAGGGCAGTGAGAACAGCCAGGTGGCTAACGCCACGCGTGGTGCCAGCATGATGATGTCGGCAGCGGAAAGCTACGCGAAAGCAAATAACATTTCCACCCAGGAAGCCTATAACAAGCTGATGGATATAAGTAATCAGGGTTCTGTATCTGCAGGTATTAAAGGTACTGCAGGGGGCGGTGTTAATTTAGGTGTCGTTAAATTAGGTGCTGAAGGAAGTGTTTCAGGCGACATAAGACATTCAACTGGCAGTTCTAGAGGGATTCAGAACTCAGACTCTCATTCACAAGATACGCGCCATGACCAGAACAGCCAGACTGTTAATGATTTCCGCCAGGGGATGGATATGGTTACCAGCAGCCGTGTGACGGACGGTTCAAGTCATGCACAGAATGCAGCGACCAGCAATGTCCAGCAGTTTGCCGCCACACTGAATGATGCGCAAAGCCAGTATCATCAGTACACAACCAGCTCCACCAACAGCAGCGAATTCAGCCGGATGGCAACGCTGGCGCAGAACCAGAGTGCCAGTCTCGATACCAACTACACCCAAGAGTTTGTGGACTGGGCTGCGAATAGGTATGGCGATAAGGCACAGAGTATGCTGACAAGTGCTCCAAGCGCGCGCGAAGCAGCGATGGAATTCGTCAATGAACGTCTTAAACCTGAAATTATGGGGGATTACCATCAGGGGCGGTCTGACCTTGAAAGTGGGGCAGAGCATCCTGCCTTCAGTGGCGCCCATATAGTTCACTCGTCATCGATGAGTGACAGTGACTCTGGAGCCCAGGTGCCTGCAGGCGGACCGTACTCTCCTGCTAACACGCAGACCGCAGGGCAGGGTCATGAAAGCCCGGGTGGTGGCTATGATGTACAGCATGATCGGGTGTATCCGTCAGGGACTCAGAGCGGTCAGGAGTATGAACAGTCAGGTTCGCGAGTCACAACCCGAACTTATACCGGGCAACCTGAACAACATTATGACCGGGAGGGGGGGAATAATCGCGGCATTTCTGGTACTTCAGCACCGTATTCTGGTTCAGGGGCAGATGTAACAGAGGCCCCGTCTCAGGGCCAGGGTCATGTGATTAAAAATGGCTCGCCAGGTGACATCCAGACGCGGGGTGGCACTGTTATCAGAGGGGGAAATGTTACCGGCAATGATATGCAGGACGTCTACAGAGAGAATGAGATGAGGTTACACGGTCAGTCCGGGCAGGGTTTTGGAGCGCAAAATGATTTACAGCGGCAGGTTGCGGGACAACGATCTGAAATTGAACGAAATATGAATAAATCTGCTGGCGAAATTGACAAAAAACAATCTACTGTTCAGGCATCCAGTGATATTCTGAAGGGAGAGAGCTTAATTGGTCAAAGTAGATTTAAACTTGGTCGTACTGAGGCTGAACTCGACCAATCAAGTAAATTAAACCCGTTTAATGATCTCCAACCTGATGAGTTACAGAAAAAAGTAGTTGAATTAAGGAAAAGAACAGGAGTGTAGGGTGAACAAAAAAATAAGTGCTTACTGTTGTTTCATACCAATCTGCATTTATGCGACTTATTCATTAAGCGAGCAACTGCTTTATGATGCGCAGTTCATGGCCAAAAGTATGGTCTTATCAATAATTCCCAGCTCGATATATTTGATATGCTTTTGGAAGTTACTAAGCGGTAATAAAGGTAGTGGCTTAAAAATCACCCTGCTTAGTAACATCCTGCTTACTCTGTTACTTACATCCTTAGTTTGTTTCGTGGGAAGCGATGCAGACAGTGTACTAATAGCTGGGATTGTCGTTCATTCGCTCATAGCTTTCGGCTATGCGGGTGTAGTCCTTCGTCCAACCAGCAGATATAAGAATAATATCATTCTAAGGGATGAAGAGACTGGCAGGTTATATGTCAGCAGAGGTGGAATGGTTCAACCATTTGCTGATAATGACACCCAATACATACTCACGGAAGACATGAAAATAGTTAGCTTTTCAGGTGGTGAAACGAGCTTTCAAAATAATGGTTTTAGCATTCCTCTAAATAGTTCCTCGAATGATGCTTTCGATCATGGGTTAGTTGTAAACCCTGCCTCGGGTATGCCAATGGCTGGAGGTATCTCAGGTTTGGATATACACGGGAACAGTTGGGGAACAAACTTCAACGAACCTTCAAATACGTATGACCCTAGTCGTGGTTACTAAGAGTAATGGGAGCGATTGACTCCCTTTTCCACATTTAGTTACGAACTCCAATTATTTAAAACCTAAAATATTCATCTAATCTGCCGATAACAGTCCTGTTAGCGCTCCGCCGTTAGCAGGACATTTTTTTATGCAAAGGAAAATACATGAAATTAAAACAATATGCCGTTGTAACTTTAATTGCCTCCACCCTGGCACTGTCTGGTTGTGGCGCCATGTCCACAGCGGTGAAAAAGCGTAATCTCGAAGTTAAAACGCAGATGAGCGAAACCATCTGGCTGGAACCTTCATCTGAGAAAACGGTTTACCTCCAGATCCGCAATACCTCTGACAAAGACATGTCCGGCCTTCAGTCTCAAATTACCAGTGAACTGGCAGCAAAAGGGTATCGTGTCACCAGTTCACCTGATGGTGCTTATTTCTGGATTCAGGCGAATGTGCTGAAAGCTGAAAAGATGGACCTGCGTGAAGCCCAGGGATTCCTGAAAACCGGTTATGAAGGTGCGGCAATGGGCGCTGCTTTGGGAGCCGGCATCACTGCCTACAATTCCAGCTCAGCAGGTGCGACCCTGGGTGTCGGACTGGCCACCGGCCTGATTGGTATGGCCGCGGATGCGATGGTGGAAGATGTTAACTATACAATGGTGACTGATCTGCAAATCTCCGAACGCAGCAAAGCCAAAGTTACGACGGATAATATTGCTGCCCTGAAGCAGGGAACCTCCGGTGTTAAGGTGCAGACCAGTACAGAAGAGGGAAACAGGGCAAAATATCAGACCCGCGTGGTATCCAACGCCAACAAGGTTAACCTCAAATTTGAAGAGGCAAAACCCGTTCTGGAAGCGCAGCTGGCCAAATCCATCGCCGGCATTATGTAACCCCTTTCAACTTCCCGTTGTCAGGAAATCTACCGCGCTGACGATGAGGTCTCTCATCTCAGGGCGGTAACTGTGAATATCCTCCTCATCCAGCTCATGAAGATAAACCGTCTGAATCAGCTGTGTCATCAGAATGTATCGCTCACCATCGATGTTAACAACGGGATTAATTTTGCTCATCCCGGGTAATGACTGACGCCACCGGACAAAAGGAATAATGACCCGGGTGTTGAGATCGATAAGTTGATCGGACTGAGCGATGAGGAAATACGGGTATTCCGGATTATCCAGCTTTCTGAATACTGTTCCCTGATTCATTTAAACACGCTCAGTCCTGCACTGCTGCGGGGAATACTATGTTCAGCGGTGAACTGATTCATGGCATCAATAGCCGCTTTATTCTCCTGTCGCCATCTGGCCTGACGTTCAGCACGGACCACGTGTTCAAGCGCAGAGTTAAGGGCAGCGGAAAGATTGATGTTAAGCATCTTCGCTTCGTCCACCAGGGCGGCATCCAGCGAAATGTTGGTGCTTCTTTTGCGCGACCGCATAGTCGTTTTCATTGTTAAATCCTTTGCGCATCATGTATGCGCATAAATATAGCGCATTTATGCTCCTGAGCGTAAGTGCCCGTGGTTATCCCTGTGATACTTCGCTTCCTCACATGACTGCACAGGTGCAGTCATGTTTGCGGCGAGCGCTGAATTATTAACAACCAAAGGTCAATCATCATGAACTCATACAACTCCCACACTGCCTTGTCCGTTCTGTCTTACGTCTTAATCACAATTGTCTCGACAATCCTGCTCATGGAAATGTACGGCCCTGACATTATTAAGTATCAGTTGTCACACTCAATGTTCTTCTCATATCTGAATGCGTTGAAATACAGTGGGTTTCCTCAATGGGATGTACTTCTCCCACTGACGACTTTCCTGCTCTGCCTTACTGGTGGTTTGTTCTGCACCTGGTTCTGCGGATTTCTTCTTAAAGGCGGTGACGCAGTCTTATATGCGCTGCGGTGTCTTACTTCCGGTGCCCTTAAATCTCTGAGAACCCGGTTATCTGCCTGACATATGAGGAATAACACAATGAACCCCTGTGTGAATGAAGGCTGTTCAGAGGAACTCTGGTCACTCATCCAGTTAGAAAGCGAGCTGGTCAGAGCAAAGGCTTTTCTGAGCGTCTTTGGCTCACTCCCCGAATATCACCGCATGGCGACCGTAGCCTACTGGGCAGGCTATGTGTTCACTTTCTGGGGCATGGAAGCCTGTGAACGCCATGCCGCCGGTTATGTTGATGTGGCCGCATCGGTCCGGTTTCTGGCCATGCTGGTCAATGAAAAAGACTGGCAGGCCGGATGTCTGCAGGCGGAGTATGAACTGAGCCTGATCGAATAACCCGGATATTTTTTCTCCGGTTCTCTGTCGCTGCGACGGCGATAGCCTGTTTCCCCCCTTTTTATCACAGACCACGTCATCACCTCACTGGTGATGCGATGACTGTCGGACAAAAATCTATGAGCTTCGCTGGTAAAAATCTCACTCAGGGTGGGCAGATGACTGCCTACCGGTGGCGCATGTTCTTTCAGGTTAACAACTGGATAGGATTCTGGATCTTCATTCTGTTTGCGGTACTGGCCTCGGCCATCTTCTTCTGGCGTATACCCCAGGAGACCTTTGATAACGGCTCATTGTGGTGGTTTGCCAGTATTAACAGCAGTTTTATCGACCTCATGCCGGCAACGGGCACACCGAAAATCTATGACGTCCATTACTGGTATGCCCCCACACAGACGCACATGGTTCTGAAAATGACGCTGCCACAGATTTACGGCGATGCGTATATGAAGGCAATGGGCGATCAGGTGTTCAGTGAACTGCAGTGGGCAGTGCTGGCCAGTGGTACGTTCAGCCTGAGCGTGTTCGTGGCCATCGCCTGGTACATTGCCGGCATCGGGCGCAGGGAGAGCGAAGACCAGTACATTTCGGGTATGCAGCTGACAGAAAAACCTGCCGAGGTGAACCGGCTGCTGCGTAAGAACGGCGAACTGTCCGACTTGCGCGTGGGCGAACTGCATATGGTCAGAATGGCCGAGGTGATGAACTTCCTGATCCACGGCACCATCGGTGTGGGTAAATCGACACTGATCCGCTGGCTGCTGGACTTCATCCGGAAACGCGGTGACCGCGCCATTATCTATGACTCAGGCTGTACGTTTACCGAGACACACTATAACCCCGACACTGATTTCATTCTCAATACCCACGATGAACGTTGTGCTAACTGGCATATGTGGGGGGAATGTGTGGATGCGGTGGATTATGACAACCTGTCAGCGAGTCTGATCCCCGTGGAAGGGGAGTCTGACCCCTTCTGGGTGTCCAGTTCGCGCACTATTTTTGCTGACCTCGCCATACGAATGTCTGCCGACCCGGACCGCAGCATTGAGAAGTTCCTCAAAACGTTGCTGTCACTCAGCATGAAAAGTCTGCGTGATTATCTGGCCAACACCCCGTCGGCTAACCTGGTCGAAGAGAAAATTGAGAAAACGGCCATCTCGATCCGCTCCGTGGTGACCAACTACGCCAAAGCACTGCGCTACCTGCAGGGACTGGATGACGGGACGAAGCCTCCGTTTACCATCCGGGAATGGATGACCCAGGAGCGCTATGACAACAGCTGGCTGTTTATTTCGACGCAGGCCCGGCACCGTAAAAGCGTCCGTCCCCTGATATCCCTCTGGTTATCGCTGTCCACCCTGTATCTGCAGAGTATGGGGGAGAACAGTGACCGGCGGGTGTGGTTTATCTGTGACGAAATTCCCAGTCTGCAGCGTATCCCCGAGCTGGCTGAAACGATTGCCGAAGCCCGTAAATTCGGCGGCTGTTTTGTGCTGGGCATGCAGAACACGGCGCAGATGATCCACGTTTATGGTCGGGAACTGGCCAGAAGTATCTTTGACCTGATGAACACCCGCATGTATGGCCGTTCCCCGAGTGCGGAGATGGCCAAAGTGGTTGAGGATGAACTGGGGCATCAGCGTAAACGAAAAATCCGCGAACAAAACAGTTACGGTCTGGACCAGGTTCGTGACGGGGTGTCGCTGGGCAAGGACGAGGTTAACGATCCGATTGTCGATTATGACCAGGTCATGCGTCTGCCGAACCTGAGCTTTTATGTTCGTCTGCCCGGTGAATACCCGGTTGTCCGCCTGAAGCTGAAATACCGGAAGGTGAAGAAGCATCACCCCGGCCTGATGGCGCGGAATATCCGCGATGTGCTGAGCCCGGAACTCGAGAAGGTGATTCAGGAAAATGAGCGTGCAGCCTCTGCTGCAGGGCTGACCTTCCCGACCGGGGACGAGGTGCTGGAAGGCGCAGGCTCTGGCGCAGCAGTTGCCACTGCCACTGCCACAGCGGGGACGGCTCAGCAGCCCGGGGTCGTGGAGGTGAAAAAGACCATACTGCCTGAACCTGTCCGGGCTCCGGAGTCAGATCGCCAGACGTCACCGGTCATCACCCCGCCAGTTGTTAGCAAAAGTGCAGTGAAGCCCTCTTACTCAGCAGAAAAGAATCATGCAGATATTCCCGTACCAGCCCCGGGCACTTTACCTGCATCCACCACTGTGGCAACGGTTTCACCGGAACCCTCTGTTCCGGCACCTGACGGACAGCATGTTGCATTACCGGCAGCACTGCGTGCACTCCGCCATCGCCATCCTGAGCCCGAACCGCCAACCACATCCGGCCTGAGTATGTTGCACAGGGCCCGCCAGCGCCCTGCTGTTACAGGTGCAGGTCCGCAGGAAGACGGGGGGGCAGGCGGTGAGTCCATGAACCTGGATATGCAGGTGACCGTCCTGCCAGACGGGGCACTGACCGTGACGACGGCCGGAAAACCGGTGTCACCGGACAGGCCGGATGAGGAACACCGGACGAACCGCCTGCTGGCCCGGGACGAAGAAAACATTCTCCGTCATCGCGATGCAGACGACCCGGGGTACGACGAGAACGATCACCATTACTACGACAGAGAGCCTGAACTATGATGTCAGTGGCCCCCATTGCGTCGGCAGCGGATGCTGCCGGCTATTACAGCAATTCCGATAACTATTATTTTCTCGGCAACCTGCAGAGCCTCTGGATGGGCGAAGGCGCGGATGCGCTGGGTCTGGACGGACAGGTCCGGGGCGCTGACCTGACGGCAGTGCTGGAAGGCCGTCTGCCGGACGGGTCACGTCTCGGTAAAGAGATTAATGGCAACCATGTTCATCGTCCCGGTCATGACCTGACCTTCTCTGCCCCCAAAAGTGTCTCCATCCTGGCACTTATCGGAGGGGATAAGGCAATGCTGGAAGCCCATAACCATGCGGTCCGTATTGCGGCAGGGTATGTGGAAAAACTGATTTCGGCCCGGGATACGAAAGACGGCGTCACCTCCATCGTGCACACCGGTAAAATGGTGGCCGCGGCCTTCACCCACGACACCTCGCGAAACCTTGATCCCCAGCTGCACACCCACCTTCTGGTGGCCAATATGACAGAGCAGGACGGGAAGTGGAAAGCGCTGGCCACCGACTACATCCACAATGCCGGTTTTATCGAAACCGTCATGAAAATGCAGGTCACGCTCGGCAAAATCTACCGCAGCGCACTGCGTGAGCGCGTGGAGGCGCTGGGCCATGAGGTGGAGGAAGTGGGCAAGCATGGCATGTGGGAGATAAAGGGCGTGCCGGAAGCGGTCCGGGAAGAGTTTTCATCGCGCGGCCGGGAGATTCAGGGGGCTATCGGCGCAGAAGCCACATTGCGCAGCCGCGATGTAGCGGCAAAAGACACCCGCCGGGCGAAGGTTGATCCGTCCCGCCTGCGCCTGATGGAACGGTGGCTCGGTCAGATGAAGGATAAAGGCTACGATTTAAAGGCCTATCAGGAAAGCGTGGTACCGCGCGAGGATACGATGCGGGACGAACGCCGGGAGCCGGAGCCGTCAGCGCCGGAGGTACCGGGAAGTGGGGCACCTGAACATTCTGCCAAAGGGGAAGAGAAAACCGGTGTTCCTGCTGAACGCAGCGAGGCGTCTGCAGGCTCCTGGTCCCGGCAGCCTGATGCGCAGCAGACTCACAGTAGCCCGGTACAGGCGGCACCGGACGTCCCGTCCGTTCAGCGGTCAAAAGCCATGCCGTCCAGACAGGTGCCGGAACTGGCGCCGGAAGTGAAGGACGCCGTGAAAATGGCCATCTCGCAGCTGAGCGACAGCCGGACCCGCTTCACCTTCGGGGAGTTGATGCTGACGACCGCCGAACTGAGTGAACAGTTGCCGGACATGAATGTCATTCGCCAGGCCATCGACGCGTCCCTGAAGGACGGTATGCTTGTGCCGCTGGACAGCGAGAAAGGCGTGTTCACTTCCCGCATCCACCTGCTGGACGAACTCTCCATTCAGGCGCTGAGCCAGGACCACCTGAAATCCACGCAGGTGGTCAGCTTTACCCGACCACAGCAGTATGCACCGCCGGCGCTGGCGGTCGTGGAGACGGACCCGCTGGTCCTGATGAATGCCCCGTCCGGCGTGGCCGGTATCCGGGATCTGACCACACAGCTGACCGGTATCTCCACGGCCAGCGGTCGCGACGTCCGGGTGCTGGCCAGTTCTGCCGAACGCGCCATTTCGCTGGCCAAATCCGATGACCTCCGGGAGCGGATCATCAGCCGGCAGCATGTGCTGAGCGGTGAATTCCAGCTGAAACCGCAGAGCACGCTGATTATTGAAGGGGCTGAACGTCTGGGGCTGAAGGAAACGCTGGTTCTGCTGGGCGAAGCCCGGGCGCAGGATGCGCAGCTGGTCTTTCTCGACAGCGCCGGTCGTCAGGCGAATGGCAACGCCATGTCGGTGCTGGAGTCTGCCGGCGTGACGCGCTCCCGCCGCACCGAACCGGCACCGGGGCTGGAGGCTGACGTGGTGAGTATTGCCAACAAACGTGACCGCTATGAGGCGCTGGCCACCCGATTCGCGGACCTGAGCGGCGGGGATGAAAACGTCACCGCCGTGGTGGTTGGTAAACGTGAACAGGCCCACCTCACCGGCCTGATACGGGATGCGCTGCAGAATGCCGGGCAGCTGGAGCGCAACGGCATCAGCATTGAGGCCCGTTCCCCGGTGTGGCTCGACAGTAAGACCCGGCGTATGCCGGGCTCGTACCGTCCGGGCATGGTGCTCGAGAACCGCAGCGACGCGAAAGAACGCCATTCATTTGTTATCGACCGTGTCCATGAGGACACGCGCATACTGTCCCTGATTGACGGTGACGGCGTCCTGACCCGGATGAAAATCAGCGATGTCACCGCCGACTGGCGCCTCTTTAACCGTGAGACGCTGAACGTCGCCAGTGGGGAGCGGCTGATAGCCGTTGCCGGCGACCGGGAGCATGGGCTTAAGGCAAAAGACCGCCTCGGGGTCACTGGCATCAGTGAGAAAGGTATCCAGGTCACGCGCGGTACCGACACACTGACTCTCCCGAAAGACCGGCCCCTGTATGTCACGCATGCCTACGTCAGCGCCCCGGGGGGGCGTGATAACGACCGGGGCGTGGTCCTGGCAGCGCTCAACAGCCGGGATATTTCATCGCAGACCATGAACTCACTGGCACAGAGCGGGCATCGCGCGGAGGTGTTTACCGCCGAAGTGCAGGACCGGGCTGAAGCCCGCCTGCAGCGAATGAAGACTAACGTCTCCCCCGTGCAACTGGTGCGCAGCCTCAGTGGAAAAGAGGATGTGAGTGAGGCGGTCGGAAGCCTGCACGACGGCGTGCGGACCGATGCCAGCCTGGCCGTCTGGCGTGCGGTGAATGACCAGCGCAGCGTGGCGTTCAGCGAACTGGCGCTCACGGAGGCTGCAGGGAAATACCATCCTGACATTGAGCAGACAGAGCATGAAATTGCCGCAATGGTAAAGGCCGGGGAACTGCTGCGTGTGTCGGTCCGGGGGGAGCCACTGTTGATTGCCCGCTCAACGTGGGAGATGGAAAAAGCCATTCTGCGCACGGTGGATGAGGGTAAAAACACCCAGCTTCCGCTACTGGATCAGGTTCCCGATGTGGTGCTGAACGGGCTGACAGAGGGGCAGAAACAGTCCACCACCCTGGTGCTCGGTACCACGGACCAGTTTATCGGGATTCAGGGTTATGCCGGGGTGGGGAAAACCACGCAGATGAAGGCGGTGGTCGCGGCACTCGATACGCTGCCGTCAGATGTACGACCGCAGCTGACGGGACTTGCCCCGACACATCAGGCGGTGAAAGAGATGAGCGACGTTGGCGTCCGGGCGCAGACCATTAAATCCTTTATTGTGGAGTATGAACAGGCCACTGCAGGCGGTGAAAAACCTGACTACCGGGGCCAGGTGTTTCTCATCGATGAGTCCTCGATGGTGGGTAACCAGGACACGGCCGCCCTGTTTCAGGCCATTGCTGCCGGGGAGGGCCGCGCAGTCTCGATGGGGGATATTGACCAGTTTGAGTCAGTCGATTCCGGGGCACCGTTTAAGCTGATGCAGGAGCGCAGCCCGATGGATGTGGCCATCATGAAGCAAATCGTGCGTCAGAAGGATGTTCACCTGCGGGGGGCGGTGCATGACATTATCGATAACCGTATCGATGCGGCCCTGAATCGTATAGAAGCGCAGCCCGCTGACCGTGTGGCACGTGAGGCTGGCGTGCCGGTCCCGGCCAGTGCATTTCAGGAAACGGCCACGCCGGTGGGCGATATTGTGGCGGACTGGACAGGCCGGACCGTGGATGCGCGGGCGCGGACCCTTATCATCACGCAGCTGAACGCTGACCGCCGGGCGGTGAATGCCGGCATTCATGACACGCTGACCGCGCGGGGCGAGCTGGGGGGGCTGGCGGTCAGGGTGCCGGTGCTGGAGAAAATCACCCACACCCGCCATGAATTCAACCAGACGCAGGCCTGGCAGGCGGGAATGGTGGTGAAACGTGGCGACCGCTATCAGGATGTGCTGGCTGTAGACCGGCACGGCAGCACGGTCACCGTCCGTGATGAAGAGGGCAATATCGGGCTGTATTCACCGAAGGAGCTTATCACCGGCGATGTACAGTTGTTTCAGCGCGAGGAGAGGGAAGTCCGGGCCGGTGACCTGCTGAAATTTACGCTCACGGACCGCGAGCAGGGACAGACCGGTAACCAGCGTTATACCGTGGAGTCTGTCAGCGAATCAGGGGATATCCGCCTGACGTCAGAAAAAGGCCGCATCATCATTAACCCGAAGGCGGTCCGTGCTCAGCAGCATATCGACTATGGCTGGGCGGTGACGGGCTACGGCGCACAGGGGGCGAGCACGGATTACGTTATTTCACTGGAGGGTACGGACGCCGGGCGTAAGATGCTGGCCACTCGTCGGGCCTTCTATATTTCCGCATCGCGTGTGAAGGAGCATGTGCAGATTTATACCGACGGGAAAGCGGACTGGGTCCGGGCGGTGAAAGCCCCGGAACGTGATATCAAAACGGCCCATGATGCGCTGGCCCCGGAGACGCAGCGTAAACAGGCGAAAGCCATCTGGTCAATGGGGCAGCCCGTCAGTAAGACCGCCATCGGGCGGGCCTGGCTGCGGCATCAGGGAATGCAGGAGACGTCGCTGACGGCGAAAATTATCCCGGCGACGCGACGCTTCCCGGAGCCCGCACTGGCCCTGCCTGTTTACGACAACAACGGTAAAGGTGCCGGTCTGGCACTGGTCTCACTGGTTGCCAGCCCGGAGGGGAGACTGACGCAGGGTGACACCCGGATGGTGATGAGTGAGCGGGGGCGCGGGGCGCTGCTGCAGCGAAGCCGGTCGGGTCACACCCGTGTGGTCGGTGAACTGGCCGCCGCGCTCGACGCTGTCCGTACTCATCCGCAGGACGGTGTGGTGTGGCAGACCGGGGATGAATCCGTGGCGGCTCAGTTGCTCAAAATCAGTGGTGGCGAGCGTCGGGAGGTCGAAGAAAGCAGAGTGCAAATCATCAGCCAGAGAGACAGCGAAATTGCCCTGCCCGGGACGGACAATTTACGGAATGAAGAGAGCCCCCCGGTGGACATCAGTACGGTAAAAGAACAGGAAGCAGAGCGTCGTCACGCAGAAGAAAATCTGGCCATCAGCGCAGCAAAAGCAGGCAGCGAAACAGCGGAACAGATACCTGGCAGGATTGTTTTCCCCGCCGAAGAGGAATTGAATGTCAGAGCCTCTTTTAACGATATGCAGGGGCAACAGGGTGAGCCTGAACCGGACCAGAATACACTCAGAAGGATTGCGGGCGGAGAGGGAAACTCTGACAGTGATTTCGCAAGAATACGACGTACCGATAAGGAGCACGATGCGGGACGCGTTGCTGAGGTTTCCGGTGTCTCCCGTCAGGTGACTGAACTTGCCCGTAATGAGCGGGATATAGCACGGCAGACAGACACGCAGGAACGTGGCCGGATGCCGGAACACGAAGAACAGACCCTCAGCCGTACCATCCAGAAAGAACGTTAATCCAGCCTCTACCACAATGAAATCAGGCATATGCAAATGAAAAGCACAAGCAGAACAGTTTTAGCCTCACTAATAGTTACAACATTCATCATTTCTGGTCCGACAGCACGCGCAGCAACCCCTCAGCCGGTGTTCACACCGGCGCAGGAGGCCAGAATTGGCGAAGTGGCCGCAGACTACCTCGTCGCCCATCCGGAGGTACTGGTTAACGTCAGCCAGAAACTGCAGGAACAGCAGCAGGAAAGGCAGATGCAGGCCATGACGGCGGCTGTCGCTGAGCATCAGGGGGCACTGCTGGATGATAAAGGCACCCCGTCGTATGGTCCCGCTGATGCGCAGGTGACGGTCGTCGAATTCTTCGATTACCAGTGTATCTACTGTGCCCGACTGGCTCCGGTGCTCCAGAAAGTCATGGCGGCCAACCCGGACGTGCGTTTTGTGTTCAAGGCACTCCCGATATTTGAGACGCGCTGGCCGGAATCCGGGCGTGCAGCGAAAACCGGGCTGCAGATATGGTTGCAGAAAGGGGCTGAGGCCTGGCTTCACTATCACAACACACTGTATGCCACCGGCCATAACGAGGGCCGGCTGACGGATGACGATATCCGTGCGGCGGCAACCGCCGTGAATTTCGACGCCGGGCAGGCGGCTGATGTACAGGGCACGCTGGACGGAATTCAGACGCTGGCGCAGCAACTGGGCTTCAGCGGGACGCCTGCCCTGGTGGTACTTCCTTCTGCCGGGGCCCGTGCCGGCAGGGTGACCGTCATCCCCGGACTTACCCGCGCAGATACCCTGCAGAGGGCAATTAATACCGCCGCGGGTAATCCGAAACCGTAATCATCAGGCGCGGCCAGCCGGCCGCATGACACAGGCCAGGGACCGTGTCGCCCGGGGGCACAACGTTCCGGTCAGATAAGGAAAGAGCATGTCAGAAGACAACCGAGACAGTCAGAAAGAAAACGAAGAAGCCTGCACAATTTTAAAAAGAGCGCTAAGAAACCTGGTGGGGCAGGGCATTATCCGTTCACGTGATGACCTTATCCGCATTCTTTCGGAGGAAAACTTTGAAATCACAGACGTTACAGCGCAAAGCATTACGCTGTGTGCGCCTGACGAACCTGAAAACCGGGTCACGCTGGACGGCTGGCTGTTCTCCGCCGGGTTCTCCCTGAGCGTCCCTGCTGACCACCCGGAGCTGTGGACCGTGTCCGGGAATACCACATCCGCCGGCGAAGGAGAGCACCCGTGAATACAACCATTCTGTGGTTTATCCTCCCGCTGATGGTCATGCTGGCGCTATTTTTCCGCGTGTTAAAAGCGAACAGCCCTCAGTCTCCGTTCATCAGAACATTAAGGGAGGCGGGCATCCGGCCGGGAGAAACAGAGCATCTCATCGCCGGCGGCGTATTCCTGGCGCGTCAGGCACACCTGATGACGGACCGGGAAGTGAATTTTATTCAGGGACTGTTCCGCACTGTGGACATGAATCGCTGGTATCTGTGTCCTCAGGTGCGGGTGGCCGATATTGTGCAGATAGCCCCCCGCATCAGGGCTCGCAGCCGGGCGTGGTGGAAACTGTTCAGCCTGGTGTCCCGCTGGCACTGTGATGTGGTCATCGTGGACCGGCTGACATTCCGGATTGTGGCCGCGCTGGAGCTGGATGAGGGGTTTGACGGTCAATGATGTAAAAAACCACGTTAAGGCGATACTTGATTGTTTACATTAAGGTTTAATGGACGAAGTTCTCCCTTCAAAATATCTTCCGGTAGCGTGAATGTATAATGCCCCAGCATATTGATATGCCCGTGCATCAGTGGTGACAGCCGTGCAATATGTTCATCCTCCAGTGTTTTACCCGTTGTTGTCCTTATATGCGAAAGTGCTTCCTGCATGTAGAGTGAGTTCCACAGCACCACAGCGTTAGTTACCAGACCCAGCGCGCCCAGTTGGTCTTCCTGCCCCTCGCGGTAACGCTTTCTGATCTCCCCGCGTTGACCGTAACAGATGGCTCTGGCTACAGCATGACGACCTTCTCCCCGGTTCAGTTGCGTCAGAATACGGCGGCGATAATCCTCATCATCGATATAATTAAGCAGGTACAATGTCTTGTTGACCCGCCCGACCTCCATGATCGCCCGCGCCAGCCCTGACGGACGGGTACTTCTGAGCAGAGAACGGATAAGCTCCGATGCGTGGATGGTGCCCAGTTTCAGGGAACCGGATGCCCGCATCATTTCATCCCAGTGGTTTTCAATCCTGGGTAACTCCACACATCCTCTTGCCAGTTCATCCAGTGGGCCGTAATGGGCGTTTTTGTCGATCCGCCAGAATACGGCTTCACCGGCATCAGCCAGCCGCGGAGAAAACTGATACCCCAGAAGCCAGAACAGGCCAAAAATAATGTCGCTGGCACCGGCCGTGTCCGTCATAATCTCGACCGGATTCAGCCCTGTCTGCTGTTCCAGAAGGCCTTCCAGCACAAAAATGGAGTCACGTAATGTGCCGGGAATGACAATACCGTGGAACCCGGAATACTGATCGGAAATAAAGTTGTACCAGGTAATACCCCGTCCTGACCCAAAATATTTTCTGTTAGGCCCGGCGTTGAGCGTTTTCACCGGCGTGACAAAACGCATGCCGTCGGCGGAAGCCACTTCGCCGCCGCCCCACCGACGGGCAAGCTCCAGAGTTGACTGAAAATCAACCAGTCGGGCATTGGCGCTGACCAGCGTTTCTGCCCGGAGATAATTCTGTTTCACCCAGCTGAGCCGGTGGCGGGTCAGTGCCGGTATATTGTGTTTTATCAGTGGCTCGTGCCCGATATTACAGGCTTCGGCCAGCAGAACGGCGCACAGACTGACGTGAAGATCCTTTGCTCTGGCTTCTGATTCACTGACGTGCATAAACTCACGGGTAAAACCGGTTCTGGCGTCGATTTCAAGCAGCAGTTCGGTTAAATCCAAGGGTGGGAGAAGTTGTTTCACCCGGCTGCTCAGCTGTGTCAGCGCGGGCGGCTCATCGAGTTTTTCGAGGCTGCTGACGGTCAGGGAAGGATATTTACCGGCATTACAGATGCTCACAGCATCATTACTGTCAAAGCGACGCGATACCGTTTCCCAGGTCTCATCCAGTTGCGTCGCCAGTTGCTGTACGGCTTTTCTGCCGTCGGTGGGATGTCCCAGCGCCCGACAGACTGCGACACGCTGAGCCTGCCATTCTTTACCCTGAAGCAGCTTCTGACGCGGATCGCCCCAGCGGTCGCTGTTTTCCAGCCAGATATCGCGACGCCGCAATGCATCCTGAAGACGCTCCAGCAGGCACAGCGAGTAACCGGCTCGCTGAATCCGGCCCTCCGCATCGTACACCAGACGTTTCCAGGGGCCGGTGATAATGTGTCCGGGGGCATCTTCCAGTATGCGTTTTTTCGAACCGTTCAGTTCTGCCAGGTAATGGATAACGGCCAGAGTATGCTCACCGTCTGGCGCTGCATGAAAATGCAGGTCTCGCAGAAGTGCCGGAAGGAAACGCTTCACCCGTCCATACTGCTCCACCATTTCATCCTGAAAATTGGTATTATACGGGCGGGCCAGCTCATTAACTTTATCAACAGACTCCGTCATCTTTGCAGGCGGCACGATGTTGAATATGGTCTTGCGCAACGCCGCTTCATCCGTATTTTCGTCAAGCAAAAGTGCACAGGCCCGCGCCAGCAGCAGTGCTGCCCGATCGAGATCTTTCAGCGTCCTGAGCCGTTTTTTCTGTCCCGTTTTCTTTGCCTCACGGGAGATGTCCAGGATCAGCATATCAAGTACATCAACGGCTTCATCCAGGGCTGATATTTCCTGCGCTTTAACAAACGCGGTCAGCACCGCCAGTCGCCGTGTTTCCGGCATTCTGGCGATATACCTGGCTGATGCCATCCCGGCGTAGCGGGCCAGATTACGCAGTTGTATGGCCGGGAGACCATCAAAATTCAGTCGGGAAAATTCCAGGTTTCTCAGTCGGGTATAACGTTCCAGCGCTTCCGTAAAAGATGGACCACTGACCGTGACCGGGCCTTTGCGCAACTGCTCCATAACCGACACCCGCTGCCCTTCGGGGATCTCAAGTAAACCCGCCAGTTGTGCGGTCTGCCAGCTGTCAGGCAGCGAGGCCAGTTTTCGCCACAGGCGACGATTTGCCCGCTCACGGATTTCACCAATTATCCTGGTCAGTGTGGATGCGGCGGGCAACAGTACCTTGTGCTGAAGCAGCCATGCTGTGGCAAAATCAAACAGCAGGCCAGGACGTTCATTACTGAGCCAGGCCCGGACATACAGCAGGCGTTTAAGCCGGAATGACCCGGGCTGGTCACCGAAATCATGATAGCCATAATGCTGCCTGATGAGCGCATGATGCTCCCAGCGCGTGTTCTCTCTCTGTGCATAACGGGACAGTATCTCCGGGCGGGGAATACCCAGTTGTGCCGCCACATAGTGCCGGACGCCAGCGGGGATCTGCATGGCATCACTGATGAACGTCCCCAGAAAACGGACAGTGGTGAGCTGAAGCGCAATTCCAAGCCGGTTATGTCTGCCCCGGCGTTGATTAACAAAATCCAGATCGCGCTCGTCAAGATGAAAGTACCTCGCCAGCTGGACTTCATTTGGCTCGGCGGCATAACGGCCATAATTCTGCACCTGGTTGTCGGTCAGAAAATCAGCGCTCATAAGTGCATCCCTTCACAATCAATTGTTCCTCCGAATTCTGTTGGTATCAGATATTATAAGTTTTGAGACCTTTTAAAGTGCGTGCTTACATGAGTATCAAAAATCGTGTTTTATGCTTTATGATACTACGCAGTATCAGTATCGATTTGTGAGACCAATATGGCATTACTGGGATATGCAAGGGTATCAACGAGCCATCAGAAACTGACGGCGCAGATCATGGAGCTGAAATCTTCAGGCGTCAGAGATGACCGGATTTTTACTGACATGATGTCGGGCGCCACGGACGAACGTGAAGGGTTACAACGGCTGCTTGCCCGTGCCGAAAAAGATGACATTATCATGTGTACCAAAATGGACCGGCTTGGCCGCAACACAGCGGATATGATCCACATTGTTGATGCCTGCTATAAAAAGGGAATAGCCATCCGGTTTCTGGAGAATGGACTGAGTACTGAAGGCACGATGGGTAAAATGGTCATTCAGATCCTTGCTGCCGTTGCTGAAGCTGAGCGGGAGCGGATCCTGGAGCGCACAAACGAAGGCCGGGTCATCGCCATGGCGGCAGGCGTCAGGTTTGGACGGAAACCTCATCACAAATCGGCCGCCGCACTGGAGCTTATCCGGCACGAAACGCCCATTAAACTGGTGATGGAGAAAACCGGCATATCCAGGGCCACCTATTTCAGGTTAAAAAAACGGCACTGTTGCAAAGTTAGCGATGAGGCAGCGTTTTGTCTTATTCAAAGGCCTTACATTTCAAAAACTCTGCTTACCAGGCGCATTTCGCCCAGGGGATCACCATAATAAAATGCTGAGGCCTGGCCTTTGCGTAGTGCACGCATCACCTCAATACCTTTGATGGTGGCGTAAGCCGTCTTCATGGATTTAAATCCCAGCGTGGCGCCGATTATCCGTTTCAGTTTGCCATGATCGCATTCAATCACGTTGTTCCGGTACTTAATCTGTCGGTGTTCAACGTCAGACGGGCACCGGCCTTCGCGTTTGAGCAGAGCAAGCGCGCGACCATAGGCGGGCGCTTTATCCGTGTTGATGAATCGCGGGATCTGCCACTTCTTCACGTTGTTGAGGATTTTACCCAGAAACCGGTATGCAGCTTTGCTGTTACGACGGGAGGAGAGATAAAAATCGACAGTGCGGCCCCGGCTGTCGACGGCCCGGTACAGATACGCCCAGCGGCCATTGACCTTCACGTAGGTTTCATCCATGTGCCACGGGCAAAGATCGGAAGGGTTACGCCAGTACCAGCGCAGCCGTTTTTCCATTTCAGGCGCATAACGCTGAACCCAGCGGTAAATCGTGGAGTGATCGACATTCACTCCGCGTTCAGCCAGCATCTCCTGCAGCTCACGGTAACTGATGCCGTATTTGCAGTACCAGCGTACGGCCCACAGAATGATGTCACGCTGAAAATGCCGGCCTTTGAATGGGTTCATGTGCAGCTCCATCAGCAAAAGGGGATGATAAGTTTATCACCACCGACTATTTGCAACAGTGCCAAAAATACTGCAATTTTACCCTCGTCGTGCAATGGGTCAGTGATGAGCGTCTGTAGTGCCGCAATGACTATCTGCTTATTGTTTTGCATGTTGATTCTCCTTTCTGATGATGACAGGAAGTCTACTTCATAGTCTGACTGATATAATATCGGTATCAGGACAACATATACGGTTAATCGGCCATGCAGATAAAAACATCCCGAATTGAATATGACGTTATGCATTCAACAGAATGGCATAAGCATGAATCAGGGCAGTTGTTCTGGCTCAGTCAGGGACTGATGATAATTGAAACGGAATTGGTTCAATGGGTTGTCACTCCTGGAACGGTGGGATGGTTTCCTGCGAATTTGTACCACAGAGCCCGGAGTTCGGGGGCTGTAAGCGGAAAATGCCTTTACCCTGAACCATCATCAAGCATCTATTTTCCTGTTTGTTCAGGGGTTTACGGAGCCGATACTTTTATCCTGCAACTGCTTGAACGCCTTTGCCGGAACAGGCCTGTTGATTACACAGATTCACTTCTGAAAGTATTAACCTTTGAGTTGAACCTGCTGCCTGAATTACCACTTCAGCTCACACTGCCAGAAGATCGTCGGGCAAGAAACGTTGCAACCGAATTATTAAAAAACCCCGAATGCGCACTGAATCAGACACAACTGGCTCATCAATGGGGTATCAGTGTCAGAAATCTTAGCCGCCTGTTTCATCAGGAAACCGGGCTAACCTTCAGCCAATGGCGTCAGCAGGCAAAAATACTCTCCTCACTTCAATGGATTTTCGCCGGATTGCCCATAAAAGAAGTGGCCTGTCTGAGCGGCTATAGCAATGTCAGCTCCTACATTGAGATATTTCGGGAACGATTTGGGAAAACGCCGGGACAGTTTAAGGAAACCGACAAATCTTTCGCAACACCATTAACAGGTAATAGTGTTTTAAATTGATATTTAACAATGGGTTGTGTTGCTAACGTGGTTTTTTACAGCATTGGCCTTCAAACCCCTCATCCTATTTTTTGCTCGGAGAGCATCCTGTTCTTTTGTTGATGCGCGGAGGTAACCGTGAATGTACATTTTTCACCCATTTATGACGTTTAAGTGATGATCATAATGTACGTGACAGATAGGTGATGATCCAAGGGGAAAATGGCGGCACTTTAGGCTATGACATTGAGGTATACATTAATGGCACATTTAATCCATGATTGACCCTGTTTCAGTTTCGTTTATAGTAATACGCGGTTTGCCTTGGCAGACTCCGCGGCCAGCCTTGAATATCTTCATCTGGTTTATCTGATCCCTGAAGGTGTACACACCGACCATCAAGGAGTAATAAAAACGACCATGCGTATGACGCCACCCTGAGTTTTCCCCTTCTCTGTCGTTCTGAGTAACCCTCAGCACGCACTCTTTAACATCCCGTCTGCGGATGTGCTTTATCGTATCTAAATTTTTTTGCCCTTTACGGGCTGACTGTATTCTAAAACTGAGAAAATACTATGTTGCTGTCCTCGACGCGTAAGGACTGGCTGGGTAACGTCCGTGGTGACGTACTGGCCGGTATTGTTGTCGCGCTTGCGCTTATTCCTGAAGCGATCGCCTTTTCCATCATCGCCGGCGTTGACCCGCAAGTCGGGCTCTACTCTGCGTTTTGTATCCCGCTGATAATCGCTATCTGCGGTGGGCGTCCAGGAATGATTTCTTCGTCAACCGGCGCGATGGCACTGCTGATGGTGACGCTGGTGAAAGACCACGGCCTACAGTATCTATTGGCCGCTACTGTGCTTACTGGTGTGATTCAGCTTATTGCTGGTTATTTAAAGCTTGGCAGTCTGATGCGTTATGTTTCGCGCTCGGTGGTTACCGGTTTTGTCAATGCCTTGGCGATCCTGATTTTCATGGCGCAGTTGCCGGAGTTGACCAACGTCACCTGGCACGTTTACGCCATGACGGCGGCCGGTCTAGGCATTATTTATCTGTTCCCGTACCTCAATAAAACCATCCCCTCGCCGCTGGTCTGTATCGTCGTGCTGACCGGGATCTCCATGTGGCTGCATCTGGACGTACGCACCGTCGGCGACATGGGCAAGTTGCCGGACAGTCTGCCGGTCTTCCTGTTACCCGATGTGCCGCTTAATTTCGATACCCTATCAATCATTCTGCCTTATTCCGCCGGCCTTGCTGTGGTGGGGCTGCTTGAGTCGATGATGACCGCGACCATTGTGGATGACATGACCGATACGCCGAGCGATAAAAACCGGGAGTGTAAGGCTCAAGGGGTTGCCAACATTGGCGCTGCATTTATTGGCGGTATGGCCGGATGCGCGATGATCGGCCAGTCGGTGATCAACGTGAAATCCGGGGGGCGTGGGCGTCTCTCCGCACTCTCCGCAGGCGTCGTCCTGCTTTGTATGGTGGTCTTCCTGCGTGACTGGGTTTCGCAGATCCCAATGGCGGCCCTGGTAGCGGTGATGATCATGGTTTCTATTGGCACCTTCTCCTGGCGCTCTATTACCAACTTGCGCAGCCACCCACTGTCAACCAGCGTCGTCATGCTGGCTACCGTAGTCGTGGTGGTAGCAACGCATAATCTGGCGTATGGCGTATTGACTGGTGTGCTGATCGCCTCACTGAACTTTGCCAGCAAAGTGTCCCGTTTTATGGCGGTGTCATCCGAACTCAAAGCGTCAACGCGGACATACGCCGTAACCGGCCAGGTGTTTTTCGCCTCTGCCGATCGGTTTATGAGCCACTTCGATTTCCGTGAAGCGGTGGAGCATGTGATCATTGACGTCTCGCACGCCCACTTCTGGGATATTACGTCGGTCAGCGCACTCGACAGAGTGGTCATTAAGTTCCGCCGTGAAGGTACGGATGTAGAAATCCGTGGCATGAATCAGGCTACCCGCACCATTATTGACCGCTTTGGGGTGCATGACAAACCCGAAGAAGTGGAAAAATTAATGGGCGGCCATTAACAGTCAGGAGAACAGATAATGAATAATACCGTTATTGCCTGCGTTGACGGTTCGCCGTCGACCCGAGCGGTTTGTGAATACGCGGCATGGGCCGCTGCTCTGCTGGATTCACCTCTGTCGCTGCTGCACGTACTGGAGAAAGATGCGCATCCTGCCGTGTCAGATTTGACCGGAAGCATCGGCATTGATAGCCAGGCTCATCTCACCGAAGAGCTGGTGAAAGTTGAAGGAGAGCGTAGTCGGTTATTAATGGCGCAGGGCAAAGCCATACTGGCTGGCTGTGCGGAGTTGCTGAATGATGCCGGTCATGCTGATGTTCAATTACTGCAAAAACATGGCGCGTTGGATGAAATCCTGGCTGATTTAGGGGATGTTCGCCTGATGGTGCTGGGCCGCCGTGGAACGCAGAACCCGGTTGGCAGCCACCTAGAAAGAATTATTCGGCTGCAGAAAAAACCGGTACTTATCGTGCCGGAGGCTTATTCTACACCGACCAAAGTTATGTTCGCCTATGATGGCAGCGATGAGAGTCGCAAAAACCTGACGCGCCTGACACTTAGCCCGCTACTCAATGGTCTGGTTTGCCACATCGTGATGGTTAAGGGGGATACACGAACCTTGCAGGAAGCACAGAATGTGCTGCAAGAGGCTGGCATTACGACCGAAAGCCACATACTGGAAGGTACATCCGTTGCTGATGCGCTCTGCCGTTACGCTAATGAAAACGGCATTAACCTGATTGTGATGGGTGCCTATGGCCATTCGCCATTGCGGCGATTCTTTATCGGCAGCAACACCACCGCCATGTTGGAAAAAACACAAATTCCACTCTTAATGCTGAGGTGATTTTTGTCCCCGGAAATAACTCCGGGGACAAATAAATACGTTCAATTTACTGGAGTGAACATGAAACATGAAATTGCGGTGAGTGTAATAATCCCCGTTTACAACGCAGAAAAAACCATCAAATCCTTGATCGAAGATATCTTGATAGAAGACAGGATCAACATTGAAGTTATTATCGTTAACGATGGCTCCTCAGACAACACGTCAACGATAATTAACTCCATAAAGGATGGCAGGGTTCAAGTGATTGAACAAAATAATAAAGGTGTATACGCGGCCAGAAATAATGGATTAGACAAGCATAAAGGCCAGTGGGTCATGTTTCTGGATGCCGATGACGATGTGTCTGAAGGATTCATTTATAACAGGTATATCCAGGCTTCCAGCCATAATGCTGATGTGCTTTTGTCCAATGCCTGGAAGCTTTGGCATGAAGGCGATAATAAAAAACCCGTGCATACTAACCAGCCTTATGATGAGGTTTTATCCGGCAATGCGTGGATGAGTCACGCAGTAAAAGTCAGGGAATGGCCACATTACCTTTGGTTACAGATAGTTAGATCTGACTATATCAGGAATAACAATCTGTCATTTCATGATGGCCGGAGTCATAAAGATATTTTATGGACGATGGAATTGGCGTTGGCAAATGGGCGTTTCTACATATCAAAAGATATGGACTACACCTACAAGTACAATAATGAATCCATCACAAATCGCGGTGATTATTTCGACGTCCGAGCAGAATGCTATATTGATGTAATATCTAAAACCATCGGTCACGCAAAGTCGATAAAAAATAATGATTTGAGCGTATCGCTGTTTAGGCATGCCCTGTATGAGGCTAGACACTTTCTAGGTTTATATAGAAAAAAGGTGAGGGACAAAGAAAAAATCAGGCGGTTATTTGTTAGAGAAATAGCATATAAAGATTTAATAAAAGGTGTATATAGCCTTAGTGATATTTTCTTTTTACTGAAAGTTTTCGTAAAAACAAAAAAATTCACTGGTGCTAGCCCGAAATTAAAATGGATAATTATATTGCTATTGGCTTAACATGGGGAATACTTATCTCGCTGCGAATGCCGTAGTTAATCCAGCGATACGTGACTGACGGTGAGTAATTGGTAGCACTATACCTTTCATTTTACCCTCCCATTACTGGGGATCCCTCAGTAATAGGTGGTCTTTCGTCTCCGCTTCCTTGGTATATGCAAACTTGATACGGGGTACGATGAGCTATCAACATACTCGTGAGGTAGTATTGGTGATTTTTTAGCTATCACCATAGACCCATGAAGTAATCTGTACGAAAAATAGGCTTAGCGTAGGATATTTTCCGTTTTCCAAGCGGACCCCAAAAAGGTTGCGGCCGGAGAGGCTGTTAAGGAACAGCCGCGTCAGCTAATCAGGGACACTATCACCGGGAAAATCATTTCTAACGAGCGGGTGCCTGAAACGCTCCCGGCCTGCCTGATAGCGATGCAGTCGAATACGCTTGTCTACAACGATGTAGATGTGGAGGCCTTTCAGCGGGAAGTCCGTCAGCAGGTATCACAGATACTGGACGCCATCAGGGATGAGCGATTTGAAAATGCCGGCATAGCCTATCAGCAGTTTATAGACCAGTATGATGCGTGTTTCGAAACGCCTTCCGTGGATGTACTTGGTGAGGTGAAACGACGTGGTATAGATCTTTATGCGGTGCTGGAACATCAGGGAACCCGTCTTACGGCAGAAATGTGCGTTGGAGGTAGTCATGATCGAGCGTCTGAACGCAGCTTTAATGCCGTCACCGAGGCTCATATCAATCTGTTTTTCTATATGCTCACGCTGAATCTGGCGATCCATAACAAGATTGACAATGTCCAGAAACAGCTACGTACTAAACTCGGTTTTCTGGAAGAGCGGCTCAGAACGTTGCTTAACGAGTACATCTATGCAAATCAACTTGGCCGGATCGTTCTGGACGGGTTACATGCAAGCGAGACCCTTTATGGCTGGATTTTGCTTGAAAAAAATGACCTGAACGCTGCCCGGTTGATTTATAAGAATGATTTGAAGCTGAATAACGAAATGAAGTTTGCCGAGCTTCATGCAGAGGTGATGAGCATCTACCAAAAGAGGTACACATCTGAAACGCCTGAAGATCTTCGGAATAGAGCTTTCTCAAGGTGTGGGTTATCCGAAGACAGAGCACAATTCGCTTTTAAGCTGTGTTATTACCTTCACCAGACAGGACAGATTAGGAAGTATATCGATGAGCTGACGCAGGGTGCTGATAACAACGACACGAGTGACGCTACCGTGGATGTCCGGTCCCTCCTGGTTCCCTCAGCATCCGGGCTCGCAACTCAATGAAAGACGAAATAGCACGACAGATCACCGGACTTATTGAGCTGAAAAAATTTAATGGCTATACGCTGGTCAGCGGAGAAGACTGGCAGAAGCCTACTGTCACCGAAATCCTGCTGGTCCGGAGATTTATCCCCCTGACTGACAGCCAGCTGGCTAACCGACTGGATGTGGACGAACGCACCATCCGTAAGTGGAAATCAGGAGAGACCAGTATGGTGTACACCACTTGGTGCTGCCTGTGCTGGCTGGCTGGGCTGGGGATGCCGCTCGATAACATTATCAGTGGCTGAAGATTCGCTTCCAGATGCGTCTGAAAATGAATCGTCTCTGATATCGGCAGCGGGAACGGATGATATGAGGGAGACGGTCATAGTTTTTCCAGAACAATGTCCAGCCCTGATACCCCTTGACCACTAATAGGATGAAGCAGCCGGCTTTGAAGATGCCATATGCGATGGCGGTGAGGATTAGAAATACAGTCATACGATTTTCCTTATGTAAAACTGTATTTAGAAAATCCGATGCGGCCTTTAAGGCCGGACTGTAAAAAAACCTGAAAAAAGTTTCTCTTTCCTCTTTGTTGCTATTACTGGCTTTGTCAGCCTTGAATTTTGCTTTTCATGCAATATTCCCCTAATGACAACTATCCAGAATTTTTTTGTGCTTCTGCAAAAATCCTTCTTCTCTTCTCCTGAGATCCGAAATTCATTGAGTCGGAAGACTGGATACCTCTCCAGAACGCAGAATCACCTGAGTTACCAGAACAGCAGACGTAAAAAAGGCCGCTGAAGCGGCCTGATTAGATTATCCGGGCAATTCACTCAGCCTGGAAGTTTTTCAAGGAACTGGAGGACTGCCTTCTGGTATGCAGTCCAGTTTTTAGCGCTTTCCCACGGGGTTGAACCGTCGTTATAAAAATAAATATCGCTATCGAGTAATCCCGGAGCACCTGCAAGAAGATGATCACCGTAAACAGCGTATTCCGCGCCGTGGCCACCGGCCTGCGCCATAAATCCCAGAGGTTTATATTCGCGATTAAGAAGCAGATATTTACCGGGTTCATGTTCTCGGACAGAGTACGGCAAATTGAATCGCATTAGCCATTTCATGGCATCGGTCTTACTGTTTCTGATTTTAAATCCGCGAAAATCATTTTCAAAACAATGTACTACCGTTTCAAGTCTGCTCTTTAGCGTTTGCATGTATCATCCTTTGTGCATTTGCCACGATGGGAATTAATTGCTTACAGTGCAGCTTCGAGGATACAGGATTCAGACAGTTACTTATAGCGATGCCTGAGAGAATGGCCTGTACGTCTGACAACGCAGCAGGCTGAATTCCCGGATGTTGAATAATGACCCTCAATGCCACTCTCACCTTCAACGCCTGTGGAACTGTCGTTCCACTCCTCTTCACGTCCGGTTCCGTGAGAGCGCTGGACCTGCTCCGGACTGAACTGATAGCTGAGGAGTGCTTCTGGTCTCTGACTGTTAAAATAATTGTCTCGCCAGAAAAACGCCTCAAGGGTCCGGATACTTCGGCATAACCAGAATGGGGTCATTTGCCTGTAGGGTCCGGAACTCATCAATGCAGCTGATCCTGAACACCTCCCGCGGTCTGTCGACGGTAGTCAGTTCCTTGTCGATTATTTATTCCTTTGTTTGTGACATCTACTTCTGATACCAGAGCAAAAATCTAATCCATATGTATATGAAATAATTTGTTGTTTAAAAAATGAGATTTAATATCCTTAGCTAGGACACCAGAATATACCTGGTAGAATGCACGAGCATATTGATTTCTTCGTGTATCAGTGGTCAAAACCGGACGGTATGCATATTACAGAAACATCTAATCACCTAAATTTTTCAGTAAGTTACAAATAAATCCCCACTATTAAGAATTACTCTCAACACTATTTGTATCGTGCAGTATCAGGAATGATCGTGCTTACTGACACAATAACGAAAATCCTGCATTTTTGTAATCGACCTCATCTATCACTACATTATTGCAACTTATTGGACACATTTAATCATGTGCTTAACAATGTACTTGCAAGTGAGTTTTTATCTCATACAAAAAAATGATTGTTTTCAATAGTCGAAATTTCTCATCAAGGCTCTGATTTGATAAGAAATAATTAATTATCAGTGTATTATCGGGGTTAAGGTGAACTATGTTCGGATTAGATGCCTTCCATTTGGCCAGGATACAGTTTGCATTTACTGTTTCCTTCCACATTATTTTCCCAGCAATAACCATTGGTCTGGCCAGTTTCCTGGCCGTGCTCGAAGGGTTATGGTTAAAGACACGAAATGACACTTACAAGGAGCTCTATCACTTCTGGTCAAAAATTTTTGCAGTAAACTTTGGTATGGGTGTTGTTTCCGGTCTGGTTATGGCTTATCAGTTTGGTACCAACTGGAGTGGCTTCTCACAGTTTGCAGGGAGTATCACCGGTCCATTGCTGACCTACGAAGTTCTGACTGCGTTCTTCCTTGAAGCGGGTTTCCTTGGTGTCATGCTGTTTGGCTGGAATCGTGTTGGCCCCGGTCTGCACTTCTTTGCTACCTGTATGGTGGCGCTGGGGACACTGTTTTCCACGTTCTGGATCCTGTCATCCAATAGCTGGATGCAGACTCCACAGGGTTATGCCATCGAGAATGGTGTTGTTATCCCTGTAGACTGGCTGAAAATTATCTTTAACCCTTCCTTCCCGTTCCGCCTGTTACATATGTCCACTGCGGCTTTCCTTGCAAGCGCTTTTTTTGTCGGAGCATCAGCAGCATGGCATCTGCTAAAAGGCAATGATACTCCCGCGATTCGCAAAATGTTCTCTATGGCATTGTGGATGGCATTAATCGTTTCCCCGATCCAGGCCGTTATCGGTGATGCGCATGGTCTGAATACTCTTGAGCACCAGCCGGCAAAAATCGCTGCGATTGAAGGACACTGGGAAAATAAACCTGGTGAAGCAACCCCTCTGGTTCTGTTTGGCCTGCCAGATATGAATGCAGAAGAGACGAAGTACAAAATAGAGGTCCCTTATCTTGGCAGTATTATCCTTACACACAGCCTTGATAAGCAGGTGCCTGCCCTGAAGAGTTTCCCTAAAGAAGATCGTCCTAACTCCACTATCATATTCTGGTCTTTCCGCGTAATGGCTGGCTTAGGGATGCTGATGATTCTTCTCGGGGTGGTCAGCGTATGGCTTCGCTGGCGGAAACGTCTCTATACATCTAAACCGTTCCTCTATTTTTCTCTCTTCATGGGGCCTTCGGGACTGATTGCGTTACTGGCCGGTTGGTTCACAACTGAAATAGGTCGTCAACCATGGGTCGTTTATGGCGTACAGCGAACGAAAGATGCTGTTTCTGCACATGGCGATTTACATATGTCAATCAGCTTACTGGCGTTTCTGCTTGTTTACACCTCAGTCTTTGGCGTCGGTTATATATATCTCGTACGTCTGATCAAAAAAGGGCCTGTACATGCTGAGGAGCATCAGGAAGTAACGGATGGAACACCTGCCCGTCCTCTGTCAGCGGTAAATGAGGGTTTGGCAACACGTGGGAGAGACAAATAATGGGTATTGATCTGTCAATTATCTGGTTTGTCATCATCGTCTTCGCTACGTTGATGTATATAGTGATGGATGGATTTGATCTGGGAATCGGTATTTTGTTCCCGTTTCATAAGCACGATGTCGATCGCGATACAATGATGAATACCGTTGCGCCTGTATGGGATGGCAACGAAACCTGGATGGTACTGGGGGGAGCGGCATTGTACGGCGCGTTTCCTCTGGCTTACGCGGTTATCATTGATGCTCTTAGTATTCCGCTTACCGCAATGTTACTTGGGCTTATCTTTCGTGGTGTGGCCTTCGAGTTTCGTTTTAAAGCAATTCCGGAACATCGACCTATCTGGGACAAAGCATTTATCGTCGGCTCTGTACTGGCCACTTTCAGTCAGGGTGTTGCAGTCGGAACCTTATTAAATGGATTGAGTGTGTCCGGACGTACATTTAGCGGTTCTGCATTGGTTTGGCTTGCCCCGTTCCCTCTGTTCTGCGGATTGGGACTGGTTCTGGCCTATGCCCTGCTGGGTTGCACCTGGCTGATTATGAAAACAGAAGACTCGCTTCATCGCAGGATGTCAGAGCTTGCAACTCCGTTAACCCTTGGTTTACTGGCAGTTATTGCAATTATCAGTGTCTGGACCCCATTGACTCATCCTGAGATTGCCAGTCGCTGGTTCAGTATGCCAAATGTCATCTTTTTCCTGCCTGTACCATTGCTGGTCCTTGTTTGTTGCTGGGGTATCGTTCGCAGTGTTTATAGCCGTCGATCCAGCTTTGGTCCCTTTATGCTGACGTTAGGATTAATCTTCCTTGGTTTCAGTGGTCTTGGGATCAGTATCTGGCCATATATCATACCGCCTTCTGTAACCATCTGGCAGGCAGCGTCACCTCCTCAGAGTCAGGGCTTTATGCTAATAGGTGGCTTGTTGATTATCCCTGTAATCCTGATGTACACCTGCTGGAGTTACTATGTATTCCGGGGGAAGGTAAAAACTGGCGACGGTTATCACTAATGGTGAGGTCAATGGAGAAACTTAAATGAAAACCGTTGATGAAACACCTCGTCCATTCTGGAAAAAATTGATGTGGCTGGTGATTATCTGGGCTGTCAGTGTAATGGCGTTGGGGGTCGTTGCTACAATATTCAAATTGCTAATGACAGCCGCTGGGATGAAAACGCACTAACGTTTAAATCGGGTTACCAGAGGTAACCCGATTTTCTTAGTATCAAAAAGACATGTTTATGGCCAATTTCTCTGGTCAGAAGTGATTTAAATTTCTGACCATGAACTTGTACAACTTTCCTTCAGATATAATTCAGATAACGGTGTAAAAAGGAGAATGCTTACATACGAGCTTTGTAGAGCTCAATAATCTCCGAAAGGCTTGCCTGACGAGGATTGGTTAAAGAACAAGCATCATTTAGTGCATTTTGTGCCATAAATGCAAGTTTATCCTCCGTTACACCAAGATCAGCCAGGCGTTGATTCGTACCGACTTTTTGCGACAACATCTCAATTGCTTCGATAGCAGAATTAATGGCCTGCTCCTGAGTCATTGTTGAGACATCAATCCCCATTGCCCGGGCGATTTCAACAAAACGATCGGGAACCTTTTTCGCATTAAATCGGGATACTTCACCCAGCAGGATCGCATTACACAAACCGTGAGACAGATTATAAACGCCACCTAACTGGTGAGCCATTGAATGGACATAACCAAGAGACGCGTTTGAAAATGCCATTCCAGCCAGATATTCACCATATTGCATTGCATCACGTGCTTTGCGGTTTTGGCCATCATCTACAACGTCTTTAAGATTATTAACAATAATTTCAATTGCTTTGATAGCACAAGCATCAGTAACAGGCGTAGCTGCTGTTGATACATACGCTTCAATTGCATGAGTTAAGGCATCCATACCTGTAGTTGCCGTAAGGAACGCAGGCATTGCGACCATAAGTTCAGAATCGTTAACCGCAATGATAGGCGTAAAGTGCTTATCCACTACCGGGTATTTAGTTTCATCTTCCTGGTTAGTGACGATTGCAAATACGGTCATTTCCGATGCCGTACCCGCTGTCGTATTTACAGTAACTAATGGTAATTGTGGTTTTTTGGACAGATGCACACCTTTCGAGTAATCCCGAATATGCCCACCATTAGTGGCCACCAATGCAATACCTTTAGCTGTATCGTGAGAAGACCCCCCACCAAAGGAAATGACAAAATCAGCATTACTTTTTGCAAGCAAGGCTAAACCGTCATCAATATTTTTCTCTGTTGGATTAGGTTGAACACCATCAAATATTGCATAACTAATTTTATGCACCTCAAGCTCATCTGTCAGTTTGTTAACCAGTCCGGTGTCAACCAAAACACGGTCAGTGACGATCAGCGCCTTTTTTAACTCCCTTGAAACAAGTTCATCCCCTAAAAGACGAATAGCATTCAGTCCCATTAGGGTTACAGGCGGCATATAAAATACATTACTCATAGTTAATATCCTTTCGTCAGTTTAAATATTAGAGAGGGCATTTTAAATCTTGATAGCCTTGTTGTTTCTGTGTGTACATTATCTGCTTCATATACTATACGGCAGTATAGTAACTGGCAATACCAATACTGTTGATAAGGATTAAAAAATTATAAACACTTGATTTTTATCTGAAAATATTTTTTGATGTTTGATGAGGACTTGGGTTATCACTTCTGAGTAGTAACCTGTTGCGTGCGGGAAATTTCTTCAGACAGGTCAGGTGACAACGCCGCACAGAATTGGCCTATACAGTGCTGTGACCAGCCCCCAGTACCAGAACTGTCAGTTAGTACTGGTTTTCCGAACAGTGGGCGATTCTGCCCTATCGCCTGGACCGGTCTTGCGACGGTTTACAATTACAGATATCTGTAGGGCGAGGCGGCACCTGGAACACTGGTGCCGAGAATGATTACTGGATCAGAAAACTCAGGGCAGTATGTACTGCGCATGATAACGAAATTATCGCACCTGAACTGATGACAGCATTTGTCGTAGTGGTATACAAAGCAGAAATTAGTTTTGGCTGAACGACACTGGACTCCTGGGACATAGTCAGGGAATGAGTAGTACCTGTGGACTGACTATGCCGTTCGGTTGGTGTTCATAATGACATCCAGCAGTGACCGGGTTTACCGGTCAGTTGCTATTTAAGATAGGCGCGAACCAGTTCAATCGTATCGTCAACTGATTTACTGACTTCATGGCTATAGCTGTCATTCTGGTCAAAGGTTTCTCGTATGTGACTCTCCAGAACCTCAGCCATCAATCCGTTAGATGCGCCACGAACGGCAGCAATTTGCTGGAGAATGGCGCGGCATTCAGCACCATTTTCAAGTGCTCTTTCCAGAGCATCAATCTGCCCTCTGATGCGGCGAACCCGTGTCAGTACCTTTTTTTTCTCTTCCGGAGTACTGGGCATTTCTTACCTCACTATCTTTAAGTTGATATACTGCGTCGGAGTATGCATTATCCGATCAATGAATGTATACCTCCCGTGTAGTATACAAACATAACAGAGCACATACCGATAAGCTTTATTTATAAAATAAAACAACTGGTTATATTATTGGCAAAATACAGACTGAAGGGTGTGATATTAGCCCAAAAGCATGGTCAAAAAAAGCGCGTCGCAAACACAGATTTTCGATATCAAGTCGCTTCCTGTTAGCCCATATTGCTTTAGCAGGCTAAATCCTCTTCCTTTTGTCCGAATATCGTCTGGTACCGTCATAGTCTGTGGGAGCTGTGTTCTGGTGTTCGGGCGTACAGACACAACCCAGCCACTATAAATGCATGATAGTGACATCAGGCCATTTATCTGCCAGGTACTCAGCAACCAGCCGTCTGTGGCAATGATGTGGTTTATGTTCGCTACACAATAAGCAAGCATCAGCAAACTGACTCTTTTCGAGCGATTCGATATGTCTTTTTGTAATCAGATCGATGAAATCCGAAGAATATATCTCCCAGTCTCCTTTCTGTAATTTGTATCGCTCAAACATTTCCCGCGTCGGGGCAAGATCTGGCATATGTGCGTAATCGATATCACATAGAGTATGGGCAAAGAACTTCAGATCGTCCTGTTTTGCAAAACCTGCCAGCTGAGAGCGATTATTGAGACGCACATCCAGAATACGTCTTGCTCCGGATTCCTTCAGGCGCGTAAAAAAATGCTCCGCCGAAGATTGTGTGAAACCAATCGTAAATAGTTTCATCAGGTTCTCCTTACCACCTGCATAACAGTGATGTTTAACACTGGATTAGATTTGGTGTTTTTGCTGTGCCCTGGTACAACAGGTTTCTTATCACGTATTTTTTCAGGTAGTCACAATGACAGGTAAAATGTTCAGGGGATATACCAGTAGCGTGACAGTGTCGTCATTCACGCTATGACGACACTGTCCTTTTACCAGTTCCGTGACAACTCCCGGGCAATAAACGGTGCCGTGCGGCTTTCACAAACCAGTGATACCTGGGCGGGTGTACCTTCTGCAACCAGGTTGCCTCCCTCATGACCTGCTCCGGGACCAATGTCCATAACCCAGTCAGCCTGCACGACTGCACGCATATCGTGTTCAATCACAACTACGGTATTCCCTGTCTCAACAAGACGCTGCAACTGCACAAGCAGACGGTCGGCATCTGACGCATGGAGTCCGGTGGTCGGTTCATCCAGAACATACAGCGTATGGCCACGTTGACTACGCTGCAGTTCGGTTGCCAGCTTTATCCGTTGAGCTTCTCCTCCGGATAACTCAGTGGCTGGTTGACCCAGACGCAGATATCCCAGACCGATTTCGCCCAGCAGGCGCAGAGGTCGCGCCACGGGTTCTACATCAGCAAAGAAGCTGCAGGCTTCATCCACTGTCATCTGCAAGACTTCCGCAATGTTTCGCTCCTTCCAGCGAACCCTGAGCGTATCAGGGTTATAGCGTGCGCCATGACATGTCGGACAAGGGGCATACACACTGGGCATAAACAAGAGTTCAACGCTGACGAACCCTTCACCCTCACAGGTTTCACAGCGACCTTTTGCCACATTGAAAGAAAACTGTCCGGCATCATAATGATAGTTTTTAGCAGCAGGTGTTCCGGCAAAGAGCTTACGAATATGGTCAAACAGTCCGGTATATGTCGCCAGGTTAGAACGCGGTGTCCGGCCTATCGGTTTCTGGTCAACCTGCACCAGACGTTTGATCAGTCCGGTGTCGCCTGTCAGCGTACCGTACGTTTTCTCAGTAACGGTTGGTCCCTCAGCATCACTGCCCTCGGATAACACGTCTTCTGGTTCATGGCCAAGCGAGGAAAGCACCAGCTCAGGTAAGGCCTGAGCAATCAGACTAGACTTTCCGGAACCCGAAATACCTGTAACAGCGGTCAGTACCCCCAGAGGAATACAGGCGTCCAGTCCCTTCAGGTTGTGACGGTGAATATCCTGTAATTTTAACCATCCTGCTGGCTGTCGGGCGTATGATTGTGGTGGCCTGATTTCATCAAACAAATACCGTGCCGTTCTGGATTCAGCAATAGCTTTCAGACCTTCAGGTACACCACTGTAGAGAATATGACCGCCCTGTTCTCCTGCAGCGGGTCCCACATCAACCAGCCATTGCGCCCGTCGCATCAGGTCAAGATCATGCTCAACGACAAACACTGAGTTTCCGGCATCCCGCAGGTTCTCCAGAGCATCGTAAAGTGCATGGCTGTCTGCAGGGTGCAGGCCTGCTGATGGTTCATCGAGAACATAGACGACCCCAAACAACATGGAGCTAAGCTGAGTGGCAAGACGCAATCGCTGGAGTTCCCCTGCGGAGAGTGTTGGCGTTGTTCTGTCTAATGTCAGATAACCAAGTCCCAGTTTCTGCAACTGATACAGCCGGTCCATAACACCTCTGGTCAGTCGTTGAGCAGCCAGTCGTTTCTCTGTCGATAATGCTGAGGTCCGGCGGACATCCGGCGTTACAGAATGGACTGCCCTGCCGGAACCGGCGCGTTCTGTCCGATCCCGGCGGGTGATATCCCTGTCAGTATCAGCCCCGGCATGATGCGTACTGAAATCCCCCCGGGAGATAGGAAGAAGCAACTCTGCCAGCTGGTCTAAAGGCATCTGCATAAACTCACCGATGTCCACACCAGCAAAAGTGACTGACAATGATTCCGGTTTAAGCCTTTTTCCGTGGCAGACAGGACACAGTTTTCCTTCCATAAAACTGGAGACGCGTTTCCTCATCAGTGCACTTTGGGTGTGTGCAAAGGTATGCAGAACATAACGTCGCGCCCCTGTAAACGTCCCCATATAACCCGGAGTCATTTTTTCCCTGACTGCGACACGTGTGTCTTCCGGGCTGAGCCCGGGGTAGACCGGCACCGTTGGGGTATCTTCAGTAAACAGGATCCAGTGTCGCTCTTCTTCAGATAACTCTTTCCAGGGGATATCGACGTCATAGCCCAGTGTCACCAGAATGTCGCGAAGATTTTGTCCGTGCCAGGCAGGTGGCCAGGAGGCAATGGCTCTGTCCCGGATACTGAGTGACGGATCAGGTACCATCAGTGCTTCTGTCACATCATAGATATGTCCGAGACCATGGCAGGATGGACATGCTCCCTGAGGCGTGTTAGGAGAAAAATCCTCAGCATAGAGCATAGGTTGTTCTGCCGGATAGGCTCCCGCCCGGGAATACATCATGCGCACCAGGCTCGATAAGGTGGTCACACTGCCGACAGAAGAGCGTGCGTTGCTGGTTCCTCGCTGTTGTTGAAGGGCAACTGCAGGGGGGAGTCCATCAATGGCATCCACATCCGGAACACCGGCCTGATCAATGAGGCGCCGCGCATACGGGGCAACCGATTCAAAGTAGCGTCGTTGCGCCTCAGCATAAATGGTTCCAAAAGCCAGTGAAGACTTACCGGAACCAGAGACCCCCGAAAAGACAACAAGTGCATCACGCGGAACAGAGACATCCACCTCTTTAAGGTTGTGCTCCCTGGCACCACGTACCACAACAGAATTACTGGCGTCTGTCAGGGTTGGGGGGGCACCAAAAAGTTTCTTTGACATAGTTTAATCCTGTAATACGTAAATCAACTTTACTTCTGACGCTGGTTACGTTGAATGGCGTTAACCGATGTGCCGAACCATTAGTTAAGAAGGAATAATGACAAAAGGGATTTATGCAGCAGTAAGCGAATAGCCTGCGCCGGCGCCGGTGATTAAATAAGGAATGCCGCTGATGTTTCAGCGGCATCAGTAAGGTTCAGGTATCACTCTTCTGAGCGGGAATGGACCGCACTCTTATCCGGAGCAGGTGATTTACCTCCCGTGATAATGCGGGCTCCCCTGTATCCGATACTGTGGTTCCAGATCCAGCTGATAGCGACACTCAGCCGGTTTCTGGTTCCGATCAAAAAATACAGGTGGATAATTTTCCAGAACCACCACGCCATGGCTCCCCGGAGTTTTAACCGTCCCATATCAACCACAGCCAGTCCGCGACCTATGGTCGCTAGGTTCCCCTGATGCCGGTACCGGAAAGGTTTCAGGTCAGGTTTTTCATCCTTTAAACGGGACTGGATCAGTTTAGCCACATACTGTCCTTCCTGTTTTGCGGCCGGAGCAATGCCCGGGATCATCCTGCCGTCCTCTCCGGTCACGGCCGCGGTATCACCTATTACAAATATTTCAGGGTGTAACGGGAGCGTGAGATCAGCTCCCACGATAACCCGACCAGCCCGATCAGCTTCCGTCTTGAGCCAGCGTGCAGCCGGAGAAGCAGTGACGCCTGCTGCCCAGATGATCGTTTTGGCAGGAAGAGGTTGCCCACCATATACTACGCCTTCGGCAGAGCATTCCGTTACCGGTTGGCCAAAACTGACTTCCACTCCCAGTTTCTCCAGGGACTGACGGGTATATTCCGATAATGACTCCGGGAAAGCAGTGAGCAATCGTTGTCCGGCTTCAACCAGAATAATTCTGGTCTCTGTCGGATCAATAGAACGGAAATCATTTTTCAGCGTTTTCCTTGCCAGTTCGGCAATGGTCCCGGACAGCTCAACGCCTGTCGGTCCCCCCCCGACAATGACGAATGTCTGGTAGGCAGCCCGTAACGCGGGATCAGTGGTATTCTCAGCTTGTTCAAAAGCGGAAAGGATCCGTGCGCGCAGGGTCGTGGCATCATCCAGGTTCTTCAGTCCCGGTGCAAACTGTTCCCACTCATCATGACCGAAATAAGCGTGCGTGGCCCCAGTGGCAACGACAAGCGTGTCATAATCAATTCGGGAACCATCTTTCAGCAGAACCTCCCGTGAATCGGTATCCACATCCTGGACCTCGGCCATCAGGGTACGTACATCCTCACGATGACGAAACAGAGAGCGAACGGGCCAGGCAATTTCTGCTGATGGCAGTGATGCGCCAGCGACCTGATAAAGTAAAGGCTGAAACAGATGGTGGTTACTCCGGTCAATGATTGTGATCGAAACGCCCGGCTCTTCCAGTTCTCTGACAACGGAGAGTCCACCGAACCCAGCCCCTATCACGACGACATGATGTTTTTGATCGCAGAAATGTACCATAACCATAATTCCTGAATTTAGCGCGTCAGTGCTGCTGCATGATGTGCAATGTGGTCGCCAATGTAGCTGGAGATAAAGTAGTAGCTGTGATCGTGGCCCGGACGCAGGTTAAGCGTCAACGGATGACCGGTGTCCTCACAAACGCTCTTCAGTCTCTCCGGCTGAAGCTGAGTCTTCAGAAACTCATCATTCAGTCCTTGATCTACAAGCAGAGGTAGCCTTTCCTGCGCGTTACGGATCAACTCAACCGTGTCGTACTGCTTCCAGTATTCCCGATCATCACCCAGATAAGCAGACAATGCATTTTCTCCCCAGGGCACCTGAGAAGGTGCGACGATCGGTGAGAATGCGGATACACTCTGATAGCGGCCCGGGTTTCTGAGCGCAATCATCAGGGCGCCATGTCCGCCCATCGAATGTCCACTGATACTTCTTTTATCAGACGCCGGGAACCATTCTTCAATCAGGGACGGGAGCTCGTTTACCACATAGTCATACATTTTGTAATGTGTCGCCCAGGGCTCCTGGGTTGCATTAACATAGAATCCTGCCCCCTGACCGAGAGCGTAGTCAGGATCATCAGGAATATCAGTGCCACGCGGACTGGTGTCTGGTGCCACAATCATGATCCCATGCTCTGCGGCATAACGCTGAACGCTCGATTTGGTAATAAAATTCTGTTCCGTACAGGTCAGACCGGAAAGCCAGTAGAGTACCGGTACATTACCGTTAAGCGCCTGGGGTGGAGTATAAACACCAAATTTCATCGTGCAGCCAAGCGTGCCAGACTCATGCTGATAAACTTCCTGCCACCCATCAAAGCTGGCATGATGTTCAAGACGTTCCATGATTTTCTCCGTATAACGACAGGACAATTAAGCAACAACGTAACAACTCAGTCAGAGTGGTTTTCGTTATGTTCAGGGTCGGTGTGCGAGTTTCTTATTCTTCGCACCACCCACCAAATCGCGAGCACAATGAAGGGCACGAGAATGGCAACCGCCAGTTCAGGTGGCATGACATCGTGGATCCCGGGAACCCCTTTCACCAGATACGAAATCAGACTCACCACATAATATGAAATGGCGGCAACAGACAATCCTTCAACGGTTTGCTGCAGATGTAGCTGTTGTCTGGCCCGGTTATTCATCGAAGCCAGCAGGTCACGGTTCTGATGTTCCAGTTCAACATCTATCCAGGAGCGAAGTAACGAAATAGCCCGCATGAGTTTGTCAGACAGCTTCGCCTGTCGTTCTTTCACAGAACGGCAGGTTCGCATGGCTGGGGCAATGCGCCGTTGCAAAAAATCAGCCCAGGTGTAGTAGCCTGGAACCGGCGTTTCGGAGAGCGTATTCAGCCTTTCCTCAACAATTTCATAGTAGGCCTGGCTTGCGCCAAACCGGTACAGATTCGCTGCAGCGCCGGCTTCAAGTTCTGCGGCAAGATTGGTCAACGCAGAGAGCAACTGTTCATTTTTACGATGCTCTCCGGTGCGCATTTCTTCTGTAATTTCAGCCAGTCGGTTTTCCACTCGCCTCAGTTCAGAGGCCATGGTTCTTGTCAGTGGTAAAGAAAGCAAAGCAAGCGTGCGATAATTTTCAATCTCAAGCAGCCGCTGAACCAGTGCACCCAGCTGTGCCTCTGTCAGGTCCCGTTCAAGTATCAGAATGCGTGTCAGTCCGTCTTTATCCTGGCGAAAATCAGAGATAATTGCGGCACGGCCATTTTCTGTTACTGAATAGCACCTGCTGACAGGATCTAAATTCGTTACTGCAGCCTCAGATTCTGCAGTCCATGGCAGAATATCCAGACGGGTACCACAGATAACCGAACCCGGTGGCGTGAAACCATGCCGGAAGGGGTTCTCTCCCCTTAACTGTCCGTCACGCGGATCGCATGTGGTACTCCATAAGTAGGTGGAAAACTCACCGTGTTTTTCACAATACAAAGCGCCTTCCCGCCACGTGATACCGTGCAGGGGGGCTGAATTTTCTGATGGTGTTAAACCAAGACGATCTGACAGCTCAACCATGACCCGCTGGTCACCTGACTGGTCGCCTTTAGTCATGAAAGCAAACTGCAGCAGGGTCTGTGGTGATGTGATAAGCAGGTGCGGACGCGCATGTACTTCATTGACAGCGGCCGTTCTGTCTTTATGAGCCGGCATCCCGTACACGGTTTCGGGCGATTGCATCTCAGAACGGATAGCAGATAATGCTGACTCTTTCATAAGACTCTCTCTTTTTCTGACGGCCAGTCACATTACGCTTCGAGAAAGATACCCGCAGACGTAAACGTCTGCGGGTTGATCTTCATAAGCTGGCACAACTCATACCGTTCGCCTGACTGACAAACCGTACAACATTTGTGCCGGATGCACCCTACGATCAGATGAAGGTATAGGAGCAGATCTTGTTACCAGCCGGATCACGCAGGTAGGCAGCATAAGCACCTGGCAGATGACCACGAGGACCCGGTTGACCTTCATCAGTCCCGCCAGCAGCCAGGCCTGCGGCATGGAAAGCGTCAACTTCAGCAGGCGTGGCGGCAGCAAAGCCAATCGTCACACCATTGCTGGATGGCGCTTCACCATTGCCAGGACGGGCAATGATGAAAGCCGGCTTGTCACGGCCAAACAACACCCAGCCATTACCAAAAGGACCAAGGTTGTTGATACCGAGTGCACCTAAAGTGGCGTCATAAAACTCAGCCGACTTTTGAACATCTACAGCACCGATAAAGACGTGAGAGAAGATGCCATTGCCTGAAATAACTGGATTGGACATGGATTGTTTCCTTTAAAACTAATATTGAAAGATCGCCAGTGAAACCTGAATCAGTAGTGGATCACTGTACGAATAGATTTGCCTTCATGCATCAGGTCGAAGGCGTCATTAATCTCTTCAAGGCCCATGGTATGAGTCACGAATGGTGCGAGATCGATTTCGCCTTTCATCGCATCTTCAACCATGCCCGGCAGCTGGGTACGACCTTTAACACCACCAAAGGCAGAACCCTTCCATACACGGCCGGTGACCAGCTGGAATGGACGAGTGGAGATTTCTTTACCTGCGCCAGCAACACCGATAACGACGGACTGACCCCAGCCACGGTGTGCCGCTTCAAGTGCAGAACGCATTACGTTTACGTTACCGATACATTCAAATGTATGGTCGACACCCCAGCCTGTCAGTTCAATGAGAACGTCCTGGATAGGTTTGTCGTAGTCTTTCGGGTTAATGCAGTCAGTTGCACCAAATGAACGGGCCAGGTCAAATTTCTCCGGATTGGTATCGATGGCAAAGATACGACCCGCTTTTGCCTGACGCGCGCCCTGTACCGCTGCAAGGCCAATACCACCCAGGCCAAAAATAGCAACCGTGTCACCTGGCTGTACTTTCGCAGTGTTGTGAACCGCACCGATACCTGTCGTTACGCCACAACCCAGCAGACAGACATGTTCATGATTCGCCTGTGGATTAATTTTGGCTAAAGACACTTCTGCGACGACGGTATACTCACTGAATGTAGAGCAGCCCATATAGTGGAAAAGAGGCTGGCCCTTGTAAGAGAAACGGGTCGTGCCATCAGGCATAAGTCCTTTACCCTGGGTGGCGCGAACAGAGACACACAGGTTAGTTTTTCCGGATTTACAGAACAGACACTCGCCGCATTCTGCCGTGTAAAGCGGAATAACATGATCGCCAGGTTTCACACTGGTGACCCCTTCGCCGACTTCCACAACAACACCCGCACCTTCATGACCCAGTACTGCCGGGAACACACCTTCCGGATCATCACCGGACAAGGTAAATGCATCAGTGTGGCAGACGCCGGTATGGGTGATTTTTACCAGTACTTCACCCTTACGAGGCGGCTCCACATCAATTTCAACGATCTCGAGGGGCTTACCAGGAGCAAATGCTACAGCTGCACGTGATTTCATATGTCATATCCTTTTATTACTGTTTTTACTGACCCCATCAGACGTCTGCCTGGCAGAGTTAACGGAGATAGGAGCGAACAATGGAAATAGCGTCGTTGATAGATTTCGTCTGCGACCCCCTTCTTTTGTTCGTATCGGGAAATTCTTCCCTGAGATAGCTTTCCAGAACAACAGTCATCAGGCCTTTAACGGCTCCTCGTACCGAAGCCAGTTGCTGCAACAATGAAGAACATTCCGCTTCGTTTTCAATCGCCTGTTCCAGCGCTGCAATCTGACCTTTGATACGTCGTACCCGGACAAGCGCCTGTTTCTTTTCTTCTGGAGAATGTGGCATTGATTGTCCCTGTTAATCAGGATTGAAGAGACTATAGTATACCCCCCTATACTATGCAAGAAAAAATATTGACCCCACGATGTACAAACCCAGACAGATGACAGAGTTGTATCAGGCACATTCGTACTTTAACGGTACACAATAGAAGTGAACAGAACGCCAACTTATTGGTACAGAACAAATAACTTTTCTTCAGTCAGGCATAAATGCCTTACGTCGGGTTGTCATAAACTATAGTGTAGTAGTGTTAACGCTGTCCGGGGCGTTCCAACCAGGAGAGATCATAATGTCCACAGGAAAATTCATTTTACATTCAGGCTATATCCCGTCAGGAGATCAGCCCGAAGCAATAGCCAGACTGATAGCGGGAGTCGAAGCAGGAGCAACACATCAGACACTTCAGGGGATAACCGGCTCGGGTAAAACCTTCACCATGGCGAATGTGATACACCGTTTGCAGCGCCCTACATTAATACTGGCTCCTAACAAGACGTTAACCGCACAGCTTTATCTGGAGATGAAGCAGTTTTTCCCAGAAAATGCTGTCGAATACTTCGTTTCTTACTACGACTTTTTTCAGCCAGAAGTCTATATCCCCGGAAGTGACCGCTTTATCCCGAAAGATTCCGCTATCAACGATCATCTTGAAAGGTTACGGTTATCTACGACCAAGGCATTGATTGAACGTCAGGATGTGATAGTCGTCGCTTCCGTCTCTTCGATATACGGATTAGGTGATCCGGACGCATACAGAGAGATCCAGATCCCGGTATACCCAGGACGACAACTCGCCCAGCGGGAGTTAATTCATCAACTGGCACGTCTGCAGTATGCCCGTACAGACAAAACTCTGGGACGGGCAATGTTCCGGGTTCGCGGTGACGTTATTGATATATTCCCTGCCGATTCCGAACATCAGGCCATCAGGGTCGAACTCTTTGATGATGTTATAGAATCCGCAAAATGGATTGATCCTGTCAGTGGGAAAATTACGGGCGACATTGAACATTATTTAATATCACCCAAAACACTCTTTGTTACACCGACCGCAAAAATACCCTCAGCCACCAAAAGCATTCTTACTGACATGGAGAAACGGGTTGCTGAACTTAACAAAGCAAATCGTCTGATAGAGGCTGAGCGCTTATACGAACGCGTTAACAATGATGTTGAAATGATCCGTGAACTGGGTTACTGCTCAGGTATGGAAAACTATTCCTGCTATTTCAGCGACAGAAATCCGGAACTCCCACCGACAACGCTGCTGGATTACCTGCCAAAAAATGGTCTGCTCTTTGTTGATGAATCGCACGTAATGGTCCCGCAAATCTCAGCCATGTACAGTGGCGATCAGAGTCGCAAGGATACTCTTATCGATTTCGGCTTCCGTCTGCCCTCCTCAAAAAACAATCGTCCCCTGAGTTTTGCTGAGTTTGAGAAGATTAAGCCCCAGACTGTCTTTGTTTCCGCAACCCCAGGTAAATATGAATTGCAGAAATCAAAGAAAAATGTTGTTCAGCAAATTATCCGCCCCACCGGTTTACTGGATCCCGAAATTGAGGTCCGAAGCAAAGACCAGTGTGTGGAGAACTTACTTGAAGAAATCCGTCATTGCGTCAACAGAAACAATCGTGTCCTGGTGACAGTGCTGACCAAAAAGACCGCAGAAGAACTGAATGATTTTCTGACAGAAAATGGGATCCTGTCCCGATATCTGCATTCTGATATCAAAACAGATGAAAGACAGGAAATTATCAATGGATTACGGGCCGGGGAATTTGATGTCTTAATCGGCATCAGTCTGCTGCGTGAAGGACTCGACATCCCTGAAGCCTCACTGGTCGCGATACTTGATGCTGACCATGCAGGTTTTTTACGTTCATCACACGCACTTATTCAGATGATTGGACGTGTGGCACGTAATGTGGAGGGTAAAGCCGTACTCTATGCAAACAGGATCACTCCGGCCATGAAACAGGCGATGGATGAAACGCACAATCGCAGGGAACGTCAGATAGCCTATAACCTGGAACATCAAATTAAACCAGTGACTTCAGTTCGTAAGCGGAGTACTGAACAGGATGAAAGCGTCTATCCTGCCACTCATACAGAGGCATTTTGTTCAACGCTATCAGAGTTGTGTGAAAGAATTACTGTTAAAGAAAAGCAATTACTGGCGATCGAGAATTCAGGTGAGGAGAAGGATATAGAAAAATTAAGAACAGAACTGAGTGATTTGTATCGTCAATTTATATTCATGTAACAGCATCATAAAAATCATCCTGTATTAATCAGGATGATTTTTATATACACAATACTTTCCCTCTTGAAATCCGTATTCACAGGAATTACTTTCCGTACTTCCAGTAAGGAGTAGTTCCGATTTCATCGACAATAAAATCAATAAAATCCCTTACTTTATATGACATGTTTTTTGCGGATAAATAATCCAGATCGCTGATTCATTGGGGTACATACTGAATTCCCAGTCCAGAATAAAAAAGAAGAAAATGGTCCGTAAGATGTTAAGCAAATCCTGCTGAGCTCATCCCATTCCAGTGGACTGACTGAGTAATACATCTATCTGGTGGTGATCCCTGAGTCTGAGTACGGTAATCAGCTCCGGACGTTCAGCAAGACGAACCAGTTCGGGCAACGACAACTGCAGGAGTTTATCTCCGGTACACTTGTCTATACCTAGCCGAAACAGGGCTGTGTCTTCGTAATGATTCAGAACCCGCTGGGCAAGCAATAAATAGGAAAGATTGTGATGCCAGATTTGCCTCTCAATCTCTGCATTCATTATTTTCATTCAGATTCTCCCTTTTTCCAGTAACGTCTGGGGGCAATAACAAAAGAGTCAGGGCTCTGTTGTCGCCAGGTAATGCCGTAAAGGATGTATTTGATGTCCCCGGTCATCGAAGTTGACAGTTCTAAGCCAGATAGTTATCGCACTGGATATTCTTTCCCATTCATCCTGAATAATTGAATACATTACAACGTCCACGTTCCTTGATTTAAGTATTTGTTTATTACGCAGTATCCCCTCTTTCTGGAACCCCAATCTCTCGGCAGATCTCATACCCTGAGAGTTGAGTCTGTCGGTTTGCCATTCACATCGACGATATTTAAGCACATCAAAAACATATGATAGTAACAGGAACATTGCTTCTGTACTGACTGAAGTTCGTTTGATAACTGGAGTAAGATGTACACTTCCTATTTCCGCTACGCCATTTTTATTGTCGAGGTTATACAGAGAAAGAGTTCCCACAGCCTTTCCTGAATTATTTTCTATAATGGCGTAATGATATACTCCCTTCTGTTGAATGAGTTGCTGAATATAACTGTGGGTTGCCTGTTTTGTCGGCGGTCTTTCATCCGGAAGATAGGTCCAGTCACGTGAATCCTCTATACTGTGCCATCCCTGGAAGAGGTCATTCCCGTGACGGGTGGACAGCAACTGCAGAGTGCAATAACGCCCTGGTAATTGGCGCAAATCAGGTAATGAAAGAGTGACGTCATCGTCAAGGTGACTGCCTATATATTGACCGAAATTATTTTGCTCTGTCATATTCTTCTCCTTAAAAAATGCAAGGATAATAATGAGAAGTTTCGGCGTTTATTTTAGATATAAGCAACTAAAATTTTAACGGTATGTACCATATCAGATGTATCCTGAGAAACATCATATATTAACAATAGCATATATTACGTTTGTATCAACGCTTATATTCATTTTGAGAACATGATCGCAATCAGTTAATTATCTCAAAGTAATGGAAATATGTCAGATATTATATTGTTATTATTATTGTGTGGGTATTAATGGTGCTGTTCATTATTTAAACAAAAATACAGGGGAATCGCTATCGGAAAGTGTTGTATCGCCCGGAGAATAAAACAGAACAAGTTTAGCAACATACGAGAAAACCGCAAACCAAAGGAAAAACCATTTTGACAATTTCTAAATGAATCAAGAATTGCTCCCTGACTCACCGATCGTCAGCGTTTCCCGAAGGAATCTGATTCCGTCCGATATTTCTTAAAAATAAGACCAGAATATGAAAAAAAGAAGTCAGGATGACCTTCCACTAATTGCCTGATAACCTGTATTTTATACATTACTGGATGTTGAAAACACTGAGCGAACGCATGGCATGATGTACGCGTGCTGTTCTGTTTCCAGTACTGAATTCATTGATGGCGCAACCACCTCTGCCAGTCAGTCTCACATAACTACATACCAGGGACCGCTAGTTAACGCAGTCCTCAGGTACCAAGGTCGGTATCCGCTCAAACTCCAGCGCATTATTCGTCACCAGCACGGCGCCGGCGGCAATTGCGTGCTCGGCGCTAGCGGTGTCGATCGGGGTGCCGGCGAGGCGCAGCACCAGTTTAATCTCCGTGGTCGCATCTACCGCTGCGCGGTCCCAGGTCAGAACGGCACACAGAACGCGTCAACCAACTGTTCGCGGAGGGGGGAGGCCTTCGGACCTGTGACGCCAAAGCGCATCTCGGAGTAAGTGATGGCCGAGACCACGATACGCTGTTCGCGCAGCACCGCCTGCTCCAGGCGCTTCAGCACCATTTCCGACTGCTCGCGCATGATAAACGAGCAGATGTTGGTGTCGAGCATGGAGATCTTGTTCACAGGTCAAATCGACCTTCATCGCAGGCAACGTCCTCACGTTCCGTCATAAAGTCCGGTTCGGCTTTTTCAAGCTGCGCGAACGAGCACCAGGTCGGCCGGACGGGACGCAGGATGATACAGTCTCTCTCCCGGACAATCTCCAGCTCGCTGACGCCCTCAAAATCCAGAGCGCGAGGCAGACGGAGGTTTTGAGAAAAACATCGGGTAATGTACGTCAACTGGAATTTATCTCGCTACGTTACCGACAGTTCTGGCTCTGGTATGGATAATGAGTCAACTGAGATTTCGGAGAAAAAAAGATGCGTTATACCCGAACCAGCACTGCAACTGATGTCACTGATACACTCAGACAATACCAGGCTGACTTGCTGGCAGGTCCTTGCTGGATGTCGGTATGGCCACTGATAGAGCGGCTACTGAGTCGTGAGAATGAAATGCAGTCGGTCTGGCAGAATATTGCCCGTCAGGCGCTAACCTGGCAACAATGCTATTGTCTTCTGGAGCAAATCATACTGGCGGGCCGTTTCAGTAGGCCTGATATCGTTTCCCGATTGAAAGAGGATTATCGCCAGCTTGAAGAACTGAACCGGACTATCAGTAAGGAGGCCGGTGAACTGGCACAGAAGATATTGGCCCGAGATGCGATCCTGAACCGGAACGCATTCACACTTGAGAGAACCACGCACATCGTGGAACTGATGGAGATGGCTGAAGATAATGATGGGCTTTACCGTTCTTATCTTCATGAAACACTCCATGGCCTGACCTGTCGTTATGACGGAAAATACTGGCCGGGACTCCCTGGCGTCCTGCAGGTTATAGCAAGGGAGCACCCGGAAACTGGATGTCTATCAGAAAGTGATCGGGCCATCATTAACGGGCGCGGCAAAATGCTCCCCGATTATCTCCGCGAATTATTCAGTAGCATCGAGAACGTCAGGCAGGGTCCATGGGGTCTGCCGAAAGAATTTACGTTGACGGACAGTAGCCTGGCTACGCTGGCCACTGTAACACTGGATCATACTGAAGTGTTCTCCGCTGATACGGTAAAAGTACGCAGGAGTGAATTCAGCAAAAGAGGAGAGCGGGGAGCATGGCCATTTAAGCCACTGAAGGCAGTCGATATGTAGACCCCCGATGTGGACGAAGGTCTTATCTGCCTTCTGACTTTTCCGCCAGACCGACTGAAGTTCATGCCAACAGCAATCATAACGGTTACTGAATTACCAGGTGAATGCTTCTATATTGGGAATACCTTAGGCACCACATGGAAAAGAAACAATGACGGTAGGATCACGCTGGTTTAAATTTGATTTTCATAACCATACCCCGGCCTCAGATGACTACAAAGTCCCAGATCTCCAGCCCCGGGAATGGCTGCTGGCTTACATGCGGCAACAGGTCGACTGTGTTGTCATCAGTGACCATAACAGTGGGGCATGGATTGACGTGTTGAAAGCGGAACTGGCGAACATGTCCCGGGACGCCAGTTCCGGTGAACTGGCAGACTTCCGGCCGCTGACTTTGTTTCCCGGGGTGGAGCTAACGGCCACCGGCAACGTTCATATCCTCGCCGTGTTGCACACCCAGAGCACCAGTGCCGAGGTGGAACGGCTACTGGCACAGTGCAACAACAACTGTCCTATTTCGCGTGAAACCCCCAATCATCATCTTGTGCTTCAGCTGGGACCCGCGGGCATTATCAGTAATATCCGTCGTAACCCGGAAGCTATTTGTATCCTCGCACACATTGATGCGGCGAAAGGCGTTCTGACAAGCCTTACTAATCAGGGGGAACTGACGGCCGCTTTTCAGTCAAATCCTCATGCAGTGGAGATTAGACACCGGGAGGAGGATATTACGAACGGGACTCACCGGCGTTTAATTGCGGATTTGCCATGGCTTCGGGGATCAGATGCGCACCACCCTGAACAAGCGGGAGTGCGCACCTGCTGGCTGAAGATGTCCGAGCCTGATTTTGACGGTCTCAGGCACGCATTACTCGATCCGGAAAACTGCGTGCTGTTCGATGATAATCCACCGGAGGCACCAGCTTCGCATTTGCGCAGCCTGACATTCAGGACCCGTCTTTGCCAGCCGGCAGATCAGTATGGAGCCTCCGTTGAGTTTAGCCCGTTTTACAATGCGGTGATTGGCTCCCGGGGCAGTGGTAAATCCACGCTTATCGAAAGTATTCGTCTGGCCATGCGAAAAACCGAAGGGCTGACTGTGTCTCAACGCAACAAATTGAACCAGTTTAGTCAGACGGGGATGGGCATGGATGCGAATTCTTTCATCGAATGTGTGTTCCGCAAAGAAGGCACAGATTTTAGGCTCAGCTGGCGACCCGATGGTCGTAATGAATTGCATATTTTCAGCGAAGGTCAGTGGGTTCAGGACAATCACTGGTCAGCAGATCGTTTTCCCCTCTCGATATACAGCCAGAAAATGCTCTACGAGCTGGCGTCAGACACAGGGGCATTCCTGCGCGTCTGTGACGAGAGTCAGGTGGTCAACAAACGCGCCTGGAAAGAGCGCTGGGATCAACTGGAAAGGGAATACCTGAATGAGCAAATAACGCTGCGTGGTCACCTGGCCAGCCAGACGATCGCGGATAAACTGCAGGGGGAGTTGTCTGATGCTGAACGGGCCGTCAGTCAGTTGCGGTCGAGCGCTTACTATCCGGTTTGCACCCGCCTGGCCACGGCCCGGGCTGAACTGTCTGCGGCAACGCTTCCTCTGAAGCATCATGAACAGCATGTCGCTGGTCTGAGAGCGCAGGAGAAAGAGCCAGTACAAGTCCCGGAGCTCCAGGTGGAGCCGTCTGCGACACTGACAGCATTTATGACGCGTCTTTCTGACGTACAGCAAAAGTATGACCAGCGTCTTGACACACTGTTGTCGGACTATGCCGCGGAACTCAGTACCATTAGGCAGGAACCCCCTCTTCTCGCACTGGAAGAGGCGGTTCGTAACCAGGAGGAAACTGTACAACGTGAGGCCATGGTGCTACGAGAACAGGGACTCAATCCGAATGTCCTCGATGAGCTGATGACGCGCTGTGAGTCGCTGAAGTCGGAACTGAGAAATTACGCCGATCTTGACGGGACGATCGCGGCCTCAGCAGCGAGATCCACAGGATTACTGGCTGAAATGCGTAACCACCGGATGGTATTGACGGAAAAGCGGAAGGCGTTTCTGTCCTCTCTGTCTCTCAGCGCGCTGGAAATTAAAATTCTGCCGCTCTGTGCCCCGCACGAAGACACCGTATCTGGTTATCAGGCGGTAACCGGGATCGGCAACTTTGCCGATCGTATCTATGATGATGGTGACGGGAGCGGGCTGCTTCATAGCTTCATCAGCTTGCGCCCGTACAGTCCGCTACCGTCGGCAACGGAAAACAAATATCTTGCGCTGGATACGCTTAAAGCTCTGCATCTTGCCATCCATCGCGAGGAGCCGGGAGCAGGGTCAGAGCTCCACGGAGCTTTCAGAAATCGCCTTAAAGGTCTGAATGATGCGCAACTGGATGCCCTGCAATGCTGGTATCCGGATGATGGGATCCACATTCGGTACCAGACGCCCGGAGGAGGGATGGAAGATATTTCCTCTGCCTCACCGGGACAAAAAGGGGCGAGCATGTTGCAGTTCCTGCTGTCATATGGCACCGATCCCCTCCTGCTGGATCAACCAGAAGACGACCTGGACTGCCTGATGCTGAGCATGAGCGTGATCCCTGCCATCATGGCAAACAAGAAACGCCGACAGCTGATTATCGTGTCGCATTCTGCCCCAATAGTGGTCAATGGTGATGCGGAATACGTTATCAGTATGCAACACGACCGCTCTGGCCTGCACCCGGGGCTTTGTGGAGCGCTTCAGGAGACGCCGGTGAAGGAACTGATTTGCCGACAAATGGAGGGAGGGGAAAAAGCATTTCGTTCCCGCTATGAGCGGATACTCAGCTGATAAACGGCACCATCCCTGGGACAGAGAGACATGTCAGAAGAGTGGCACCTGCGTGCCGCTGAGTATCTGAAAACCCGAACATAGACCCCGATCAGGCTGCCCCAAGAGTTTGATCGGGGCCGATGAGTTACCCTTTCTTCTGACAGTCTTCTCCTGAGTGTCAGTGGTGGGCATTGAGCCATGCTATCAAACGAGCATCGCTACGGGAAAGCGTCCCGTTTTTCAACTGATTATCAATGGCTGTGTATACTTTCTTTTCCGTGATCCCGTGAAGGGGGTTCAGTTCCCTGAAAACTGACTCACTGGTAAACTGGCACCGGGTAAATGCCTCCTCAGCGGTGCTGACGGTTGGGTGGATCACCACAATATTAAATAACGCGCTGATTGTTGCCCGCAGATAGTGTTCAAGGTTCACCGTCAGCAGGTCAATGTGTGGGCTGGTACCTGCATTGTGCACGATGGTATTTCTCAGCAGATACAGGCGGTGAAGATGTCGGGTGACTTTCTCGGCATGTTGCCCCAGTTTATCCGCCATTTTCTCGGGTGACGCACAGATCCCGGCAAGCTTACGCACCCGATACATGACATAGGGAAAGTGCTGTAAATCTGTCTGAAGTTCACGGACCCGGTCCGCATCTTTAAGAAGGGCATAGAGTTGCCCCAGCGGAAGTGAAGCGATCTCCGGTGTGCGCAAGGGGTGCCCTGGCTCTCGCAGAATGAAGCGCAGAACTTTTCTTAGAGAGAACAGTTGCTTAACAACATAGTCCAGCACCATACAGGGAGCCACAACACTGATGACATGCTGTTCATGTGATGGTGTGCCAGGGGCAACTCCTAGCGTTAATGATTCAAGCGCCGACCAGTAAGCGGTGAAACGACTCTCCTGAACTTGGCTTTCAATGCCGTTACGGAAAAACCGAAATGCGGAGCTGATTTTTTTACGGGACACATCCGGTGTATCCGTGAACAGTCGGTTCATTGCCACCATAAAGCGCGCAAACTCCTCGTCCGTTAACCGGTCCGCGTTTGCCTCGATTTCATTATCGAAGCGCGGCACTTCTGTTTCGTCTTCATCCCTGATTATCATGAACTGTTTCTGGACGGTGATATCTCCCTTACCTACCATGTAGGCAATGACATCCAGGGATTCACGAAGCATCTGACCGGCCATGTTACGGGCAGATGTGTCAGACATTGAGCAAACCGGTATATCGACTGAGAGGGAGAAGCGTTGTCGGGCTTCATCAAGTGGCATGAACACACATCCGTTGAACTGCAGTGTGGGTCCTTGCGTGTTAAGTAGGGTGTGCAGTTTCTCACTGGTAATAAACATCCGAACAGTCACGTCCCGAGTAGGCGTTACCAGTTTCTGCCGGAACGAGTGAAAGGCGGCCCGGAAAGCGTTCGGATCAGTACTCACATTTCTGAAAATATTGATGTACAGCAGGTAACATTCCGTCAGTGTCATACCCCGGGTGAGGAGTACACTCATCACTCCGTTTGTCAGTGAGTAAATATCCCGAGCATGGTGTTCATCCAGAGGGGGCCCTGCAAACAGTTCCTGTTCAAGCATCTCAAGAGCCTCAGTGATATAACTGGCCTCGGTGATATCCGCCAGTTGTACACAGAGGCTACAGATAAGACGAGGACGCTTTTCCACCGGGCTGCGAGTGGGGTCAACCAGCAAATCTCTGTCCAGAAGAGTCACCAGTTGAGCGGGGATGTCCTCAAATGCTTCTCTCTTGAGAACTTGATCGGTCTCGAGTAACTCGAGCAGTTCAGTGGCCACCCGGAGTCTTTTTTTATCGGCACTGAAACGATCTTCCATTTCGTAAAGAAATAGCAGTTCGCGGATGGTGCTGAGTGGATTGCTGTATCCGACCCGGTCAGTATCCGGGCTGTTTTTATGGCAGAAGTTGGACCAGCATTCAATAAAATAAAGCTGACGCTCGGTGAGTACATCCCTGCTCAGACGTCGGTCGATACGCATAGGTCTGGAAATCTCTTGTACAGTGAGTTATTATTTATTCATACCATATTTAAACCATCTGCCGCCATGCGGGGGATGTCACCGAAAAAAACGGCTCTCCCTTCCGTCAGTGGCTCAGTCCCGGGAAGGCTCAGGGCCTCATATTCAGAAAGCCACCCTTGCGGGTGGCTTTTTTTTCAGAAGTCCGGAGGTCCAGTGCAGACAACTACCTGGCGACCCGGATGATGTCAGCCTCCCGCCAGAACAGTGCTTCATTCATGTACCAGAACAGGTGGCGACGGAAGACATTTTGCTGAGGACGTTCCCGACCAGTCTGCTGCACACGCAGTGAAAGCCAGGACACACCCATCCATCATGATGGGCTGGAGATTGAACATTCAGTCATCTCAGGCAGAGTAAACCCGGTCTCTGACAAAACGCCTGTGGGACGTTTATTGATGAAATTCATTCTCTTCCCCATTTATATTCCCTGCTGACCCTACAGAAAACTGAAAGGAAGCCATGAGACAATCATGAAGGTTTAAGGCTGGCTGTCCGTCAGCATGACTGAATAGTGAATACCTTGTGGCAGATTGATTGAGAATGGCTTATTCAGTGTAAGTGGGATGGTCTTTGGTGCAATAGGTATTGTCCTGATACTGTCTCCTACCAGGCGAGCATTCACGTATCGCTCGTGATCATAGTAATTTATCTCACCACTGATCTCGGCCGTTCTGCTTTTTTCACCCGGAGACAAATCAATATACATCGTCGCTGCGGCAAATTTTCTGTCCAGCTCAGAGGTGAATGCTTTTCCAGGCATCGGTCGAAGTGCATACAGTATAGCATTATGTGTATTGTCTTGTTTCATAAGGCTGTCCGCAGTTACGGTAATTATGGTTGCCCCTGATACTGGCGACTGCATTTCCGTTCTGAGGTACTGCGCACTGTTTTCTGATGGCACGGCACTGCATCCCATCAGCGAGAGGCATAAAACAGCGAGTCCTGTCATTCTGTTCAATTAAAATGTCCTTTATCCATTATCAATAATTGGTGGTCGCTCTGTCAGTATCGGCATGATTCATAAAATGTTGATACTGTTATGCCCGGACCCGAAAGGTACGAAAGGCGAAAACTATCTTGCTCATGAGATAAATAGTGCTAGTTACCACTGCTTTGGCTGGAATGACCCCACGACAGAAGACAAATTATGTCCTCACGAAGAGGCCTGTTCGAAGATCTTCGAACTGAGGCCGCGGAGAAGGCTGCGACGATTCAACATTATCTGTAGCAATTCAGTTTCAGAGCAGATGTGCAAAACATTTTTCAATAGACAGCAAAACCGGAAATGTAACTTTCCATAAAATCAGAACACTGATTAACCCAATCTCCGGAGATTCACATGCCTTTCTCTGATTTTCTGAAAATCATTCAGAAGTTTCAGTGTGCAACTGTGCTGGAAAAAGTACTGATGCTGCTGTTTGTAATTCTGATCATTGTGCAACAGGTGATCGATACGTTCTGCAGTCGATAAGAGCCGGCCGGTAAGAAAGCGGGGTTGGATAAGACGGGTTTCTTACACGCCGGTCACAGCCAAGTGTCCTGCCGGAACGACAGGACACAGCCTGAACACAACGGGATTTCTGGTTGAATAACCGGAACACCCACCTCTTTCAGCGGAACGCCATCTATAGTCATTCTTACGGAAAAAAACAACACCTGATGGACAGGTACCGAAGGGTTAAACCAGCCAGGCTGATTAGAGTTATGGGAGTATTAGCTTCGTTTCGTTTGTTTCAAGCAGCTGTACTTGTTCGTCAATCCACTGCCCTGCAACAGCAGCTTCACTGAAATCTACTACCGGGTTATCTATCAGTTCCTGAAGGAGCTGTTCAATACGATCTATCCGGTAATGGAGATCACGCATTTCGGCTAAAAAATCAAATTGCTCCTGGTGAAAGTGAGTGTACTCGAATTTCAACCGGTACCGGCCGTTATGATAATTAACCTGTTCCTCTGTGGGTTGCCTTGCCTTACGAACTTCGTCAGCCAGGAATGTGTCAACATCACGTGTTTCTAACTCTCCGCTAAGGCGCTGCAGGGCAGGAAAGTGGTCAGGATAACAAAGGGCGAAAGTAATCATCATTCCCTCTAAAAAATGATCCCCTAACGTTTTATTAATCCAGTCCTTCAGCCACTTGCAATGCCTTTGCAGCGTAGGATCTGCACCTACAGAGCCTGGCTCATAGGCCGCTCGAGCGATAATATGGAACAGAAGCGCTACGCAGTACATTTTGCCTTTCGTGCTAAGCTGAACGCGATCATCGTATTTGAGATTATATGGGTTGATGTTGGGCATAACATCATGACTGTAAACCAAAAACTCAAGCGACTCATCCATGACCTTCTCAAAACGCTGGCTGCGATTGTTTCTGTCACTGATTGAGCCGGCCTGATACCACCGGTCCGAAAGCTGTCGGTATCGACGGTAATAGTCATCCTCTTTTTGCTGAATAAACTGATTCCGGATCTGGGCGTCAATCCGACGTGCCAGACCGGAGAAATCGGGTAGGACAAATTTCTCAGGTTCATTTTTCGGAGATATAAGTGCTATGAATTCAGAAACCTGCATGTCTTTACTCTGAGGTCCATAACGTTTTCCTGACATGCGAGTGCCGATGAAAAAGCTTTCAATCGTCATAACTTACCTTTCAGTGACTATTCAGAAATTTTAAGTGTGCACTAACTATTCCATAAAACTGCATAGCAAGACAAAATATCAATCAGTATAAAAATACTTTTGTATTACATTTGTATTGCCAATGTGTGCGTAATGGATTACAACTACTCCTGACTGATAAACATAATCTGGAGCCGTTATGATGAACAAGCTACAGGAACGATATGCTCGCATAATTGCGATAATGAACAATAAAGGTGGTCCTGGTAAGACCAGCTCGGCTACCAATCTGGCTGTTCACTATGCCAGATCAGGGAAGCGGACGCTGTTGATTGACTCGGACCAGCAGGCCAATACGACAGAAGTCACCGCAAATGGTAAAAAGTACTATTCCATGTATGGTCCAACTATTTGCGATCTCTACAGCAATTCTCGATTTGATATCCGCGATGTCATCATCCCCGCGATGGCCGGTGATGCTCCTATCCCTAACCTGGATCTGATTCCGTCTGACCCGACGTTCGAAAAAATTATTGAACAGACCCTTACCCGCAGTCACCGCGAAAAAATCCTGGGCCGTCATCTCGAGAAAGTTCGCACTGAATATGATTACATCATTATTGACTGTGCACCTGGGCTCAATATCGCAACCGGCAATGCAATTTTTATCGCCGATCATGTTCTGGTACCTGTCGATGGCGGGAGTTTTTCTCTGAGTGGTCTTGAAATCATGCTGGACTATATGGATGAGATCTCTGAGGAAGATTATGCACGCTTCAGTGTATTCCGGAATAATTACAATGGTGCAAATAAGAAAATAAACACTTATATCGAAACCGCTCTGGGCTCGCACGAGAGAATTTCTCCGAGACTATTGAAAAGCCGGATTCGTACTGATCAGGCCATAGTACAGTCTCAGGTGGCTTGTCTTCCTCTGTACTACTACCAGAAAAGTGCAATGGCTTTAGTGGATTACGGCAAACTTGCCCGTGAGCTAGAAGAAATTATCAGCAGTGAGGCAGCATAATGTCTAAAGAACTTGTTCGACCTATAATGGAAAAACCTGAACGGGCCAGAAAAGAAAGTAGCCTGACTAACATTGCGGCTAAAAAGAAAAATACGACAGGCGAAACACCAAAAACTATACGCATGACACCTGCGGAAAAGATGCTGGCGCAGGAACTGGTTGAGCAGATCCAGGCACTTACGCACAAGAACATTACGGTTTCCACATTACTTCGTGCAGGGCTGTACCTTGCTCAGTCAGCAGGACCAGAAAAAGTTCTGAAGGCGATTAAAGAGAACATTTAGAAATACAAATGAAATACATTTGTATTTCAGATCCAGACATCTTTCCTGCTCAGTCTGGCCTGCGGGATCAGCAGGCCATCTTGTCCAGCTGCTTAATTATCTCAAGTTCTTCTTTAAGCAAAACAGGGTACTGATGGGTACAGGATTTTAACATTAAGAACTGGCGATTCTGTCTTCATTTTTCGTGTATTTTTGAAGGGAGTCCTTTAAAAGCGTCTTCCCAGTAGAGTTCCCTTTCCTCATCATTAACAACTTTACTCATCCATGATTCCGAACGATTCCAGCGAGCAGCAACTTCCTTCATGGTCCAGTTTTTTTCTTTTAATAATTTTTTAATCGTCTGAGTTGATAATCGGGCATTACTCCAGTTTTCAAGAGACTTTCTGGAAACATGAAAATCAAATTCAGGATATGTCTCTTCAAGTTTTTCTTTAGAAATAAAAGACCAGTTAGGTTCCTGGTACTGGTTGAAGTGAACCAGACTATATCGGTCATCCTGAGTTATGCTGATTTGAGATTCGTAATGTTCTATCCATACAGAATTCTCACGAACATACTCAAACAGAATTGATATCACTTCTTTACTTTTATGTTCCTGTGATTTAAATAAATCAAAAATCCCTTGCTGATTCTGTATTTTAATTGCACCGTCATTAATGAGTGCATTCACAGCTGATGCCCGTACACTCTCAACAGCATTGGTAATTGAAGTGTTATAATAATTTAACAACTGAGCACAGAAAAAAATTATCTTCCCGTCAACGATCTGAACTTTTAAATAGCAAAATCCCTCATCATCCCAGAAGGCTCTGAACTGCAGAGGAAGATATGTTTTTTTAAACCCTTCAATCAATCTGACACTGAGCTTCATCTTAGACTCCCAACTGATTTTATAATGATAAATTGAACTATAGTTCAACATTTGTCAAATCAACGTGCAAACTGATGTCGAAAGGAGGCTGATACCTGTGGGAGATATTTTGATGCGGTAACAACCAGGACGGTCAGGATTTCTCACTCAATCGAATGAGTAACAACGCCAGCCAGAACCGGTAAAGACTGTAAATGCATATCATCGGCACCGAATACAAATGAATTACAAAAGTAGTTCATTTGTATTCGGCGTAATTTCACTTAAAAGCTAATTAAATGTTCAATTCTTCAGCCGGTATTACACGGAAACCTACCAAAATTAGTTGGTTATATCATTTAGTTCATTCTTTACCGATCGTTCTAATACATCCAGCGCCAGGTGATGTATTATCAACTCAGTTGTCAGCTTAACGGGCAACTACCTCACGTTACGTCTGGATAACAGGCGCAACACACACGTAAATCTGAGAGGAATTCCACATGGAAACTCAAAGAATTCGATATATAAACTTTACAGAAGGAATCATCCATGAACCAATTTACAGAGGACCTACATAATGTAGTAGCTCAAATCTTAGCCGGCGCAGAAATCTCTGATAGTGAAATTTTCAAAGAATTAACTATTGAACCTGATTTTTACAAGGTGCAGGACCAGTATTACGGTGGAAATGGTATCTATTTCAACTCTGAATCAGAAACCCGCTTTTCACTGCGTAGCAAATCCAAAGGTGTATTGTATCTGGCCACCACGGCATTTACAGGGCTGAAAGAGTTTTATCAGGATGCTCCGCTTGTTGAAACTGAGGATCTTGAGAAAAACTGTATGGCGGTAATTCAGGCAGCACGCACAATCAAGATTATTGATTTAGCTGCCCTGGCGCCCCATCTGAAAACTCCGTTAGGTTATTTGATGGGCTCTAAAGCTGTCTATGAGGATACTCAGTGGCTGGCAGAAGTGCTTTCTCATTATGCTGATGGTATTGAATATTTGTCTCAACACACCGGCAAAACCTGTATCGCGTTGTGGTCTGACGCCGTTGATGGAAACGGAATGCTGAAGAACATCTCAGTCACTCCGTTAATCCAGTTCAGTCTCAACGGACAAAGTACGCAGGCGATCTTAAAATCAAAGCTGGGTATTCTTACTCTCTGAGATTAAAAATGGGCCAAAAGGCCCATTTTTTTACATGGTATGGTTGGTACCAAAGTTTTCTGCCAGGATTCTGAAGTGGGTCATCTCTTCAGGCGTAGCGCCACGGCGCAGCGCGTCAACAATAGAGACATGTGTTTCAGTTCCCGGAATATCAACTTTACGGGTAAAGAAGTGACATTTCCGCACAGCACTGACCTTGTGTTTAATCAGGGATAATAATTCCGGGATGCCGGCCAGCATACCACCTTCTGAATTATTCTCACGTGTGCAAAACTGAAATACCGGGTAAAGGTTTTCAGAACCCCATTTAATCTGAATAACTTCACCACGGTTTCCTCTTTTATGCAGGGTTGGCGGCGTGGTTGCCAGTATTTTTATAACTGCCGTTGATTTATGCACTCCACCTGAATTCTCCAGCGACTTAAGAAATACTTCTCTCGCTTCAGCAAGATCTTCCTGGGCCTGTTTTTCAGGTGTCATGGTATTAATTAATGTCTGCAGCTGAGCCTGATTCTTTAATTCAGCCCAGAACGTTTCATCCTGCAGCGTGAGCAGTTCCAGTAACTTCTCGTGGGGCAGTTCATGCAGTGCTTCAACGAACTTGCTTCCCACATTCTGAATGCGGGTCTGCAGCAGCTGGATTTCAGTTTGCTCACGGTTTTTGAGGTGAGCACGGGCTTTATTAGGTGCATAACTGATGTTTGTCATAGTCGCCTCGTCTCGGGTGTTTAAGATTTCCATGACTTAAGAATACACAAAATCTTAAAGAAGTGCAATTTTTGTACTTCCTGCATTCCCTGCAAAATCTGCATTCCGATTTCCGCTATTTCAGGAAAGGTCATCTCACTGAGGGCAGTTTGTCACAGAACACAACATACGGACCTTCACTCCCCTTCAGACCCCATCATCCAGGCAAAAACGATCCTTTCTTGATCCTTTTCCGATCCCGTTCTCTCCTCACATTAAAATATTTATTTCTGATTTATGGTATATATCCAGAAAGCGGAAATTCAGCGCACACCGCTCTGCGGGTTTTTTCCGTGGCGGTCGCGGTCGCGAGCAACGAAAATGACAGCAGAACTTCATCAGATTGCGCTGCGTGAAAAATGGCTGGGTTGCAGAGGTATAACCCGACAGAATTTACGTGGCGTAAGCGGACCAACGGGGACACCATGACTCTGCCCTCTTTTATTAACGCCTCCCCTGCCCTGCCGTCGACAGGACAGCTGGCTGGCCAGGACTATGGCCGTGCGCTTTCTCTGCGCGAGATGGCCCGGCACTACACCGAGCTGCCAAAATACTTGCTGGCCCCGGAAGTGGCCGGACTGCTCCACTATGTCCCGGACTGGAGCCAGCACGCTTTTTTCAATACGTTATGGAATACTGGGGCACGCCTGAACGAAGGGCTTGCCCTGAGACGGCGTGACTTCCACCTTAACGAGAGCATTCCGCATGTCGTACTTCGCACCGCCAAACAGCGGCGTGCAGGTGGTGGTCGTCCGCGTAAGGGTAAAAGCGCCAACCGTGTGGTGCCATTATCGGACCCGGCCTATGTCGATGAGATGCGTCGGCTGTTCGCCAGCACGAAGGAACAGTTTGAGGATGACCCGATTACGGGTGAACGGCGGGCTTTGCCAGTGTGGAATGTGTCCGATCGAACCGTTCGCAACTGGCTGGTAAGGGCCATCGATACGGCTGAACGCGACGGAGTGAAACTCAGCATCGGAGTTAGCCCCCATACCTTCAGGCACAGTTTTGCAATGCACCTTTTATATGGCCACGTTCACCCGAAAGTAGTACAGGGACTGCTGGGTCATGAGAAGTTTGAGAGTACAGAGGTCTATACGAAGATATTTGCGCTTGACGTGGCCGCCAGTCAGCAGCTGCGGTTTAGCCTGGATACGCGTGACGCGCTGCAGCTGCTGCGCGGTAATAAATAAAGCAAGGAAAGGCACATGTTTGATGATGATGACGCAGACCTGGAACCCCGGCCCCCTGAACTCAGTCCGGACGTTCAGGCCCTGATTAACAACGGTCTGGAATTTCTGGACAAGGCGCGGGAGGAGCTGGAAGCAGCAAAGCCAAAGTTCTCCATTGTCAGCTTCTGGACTGCAGTTGAAATTCTGCTGAAGGTTCCTCTGGCCCATGAGCACTGGAGTCTTGTCTGCAGCCGAAAGACTCCCCCCAAAAAACAGACTTACCTGGACGGGGATTTTCAGTCTATTACTTATGACGAAATTCGTACCCTCCTCCGGGATGTTCTCCAAAAACCACTGAGTGATACAACCCATAACGTTTTTGACAAAGTCCGGAAACACCGAAATCGCGTGGTTCACTTCTATCACCCCTCCTTTACCGATGCGGAACAGCATCAAATTCAGAAAGAGCAGGCAGATGCCTGGTTTGCCCTCAACCGTCTCATGCGGGATGAATGGCAGTCCATCTTCGGCGCTAAAGACAGCTACAGCTGGCAGCTGGCGTACGGTGAAACCCGCCTGCTCAGGGGAAGTGAGTTCTATGCTGCCGTTCGGCTTCGGCAGGTTAAAGAGGAACTGGATGCGCTGGCCAAATCAGGTAACCAGATAGGGGTCTGTGAGTCCTGCAAACAAAAGGCGGTGGTTACTGAATCTCACATTACCGGAAGCGAGGAACGAACGCTGCTCATTACGCGGTGTCGTGTCTGTACCAGTCAGTCCCGCCATATTTTATTTATTTGTCCAAATTGTGACGAACGACAGTCCTTACCTGAAGGTGATGAATCCTTTACCTGCGACAGCTGCAGCGAGACTGTAGATCGAATGGAGCTTCTGGATGAGGAAACTTTCCGGAGCGTCGATGAGCAGATGTTCTCCGTACTGCCTGCAGGTTGCACTAATTGCATGGTACCTGACAGTGTCTGTAAACACGGTGATGGTTATCTTTGCACCCAGTGTCTCGCTTACTACACGGAGCTTCATGCGTGTGGATGCTGCGACCACTTTAGCAATAGTGTTCCGCAGTTTAGTCGTTACAGAGGATGTGAATTTTGCGATGGTGACAGCCGCTATCATGGCGATTGAATTACGTTGAAAGTAATTCATTTGAAATACAATTGAATTACTAATATATGTTTAATGCAATTCGTTTAAGGTAGATGAAAACACACAATTGAAATCTAAATGAATTTCAAATGTATTACATTAAGGGTGTTTTATGTCAACGTGGACAGATATCTCTATCGGTAACTTCACTCTGTACGGTACGCAGGATGACTATTATCAGTGGTATTTTCAGGAGGGGGATCGTGTCAGGGAGATTGTCAAAGAAGAAGACGGGATTTGGTCAGAAGACACGTTTATCGGCTATCGGACGACCGTGGCACAGATGCGCCGACGGTTACAGTTGAACGGATATGACCGGGCAGCTCTTGAGCGGGATTTTTCGACTGCCATTGAGTCCTGGAAAGCGGATTCAATTGCGGAGCTGGCCGAACTTGAAAGCGAAAAGCATCCCCACGGAGAAAATTATCTTCAGTACAGAATCACCTGGCTGAAGCATGTCATCCCGGTTCTCGAAAATGCGGTGCTGGATGACTGGCTTGAGCGGTTAAATAAGGCGGCATGTTGGCCAAGTAACGAGAGTGATTTTTCCCAACTAATGACGTGGATTGAAACCGGTGATCCTGTGCTTTCCCTGATGGTCAGCTCGGTTGACGGTGATTGCTCCTGGGTTTGTGATTCGAACTTTAATTTCCCGTGTACACAACAAGACTTTTATTCTTTAGCGATCCTGCTAATCACTGAGGATGACGCTGTATGCGAACTGGACCTGAAATGGCTAATTTCTGCCGGATGGACTGATGATTTTGACGATCTGGAAGAAAAACATGCAGGAGCCACTCAACCGCTTAGACATGTCAGACAGAGCCTTTCTGAGTTAAGTGCGCTGGTCACCTCTGCACCAGAAAATCCTGTGCTGTTGAGAATGTGTTACTCCGGCATCATTACTGTCATGGAAGCTTACCTTGCAGATATCTTCATAAGGGCAGTAAAGCATCCTTCGGTAAAGCGACGTTTCGTTGAGAGATACGAGAAATTCCAGAATAGCTCTAAAAAGCCACTTTCAGAGGTCTTCAGTCTTTTAGATTCGCTGGACCAGACTATCGAGAAGGAATTGTTCAGCCTGTCGTTTCATCATATTCCGACAGTGACAAAACTCTATCAGGAATGTCTCCTTGTCAGTTTCCCGCCCGATATATTGAATGATATAGCGCGTTCAGTGATCATTCGACACGACATTGTTCATAGAAATGGCCGGGATAAGAAAGGGAAACACCACTTAATTGAGTACCATCATGTAAATCAACTCGAGGAGCTCATGCACGGGTTTCTGGCAGGTATAGATAAACAGATTCTGGACGGACTTCAGCAGCAGTTTCAAAATCAAAATGACTTACAAATGTAATTCATTCGTATTCTTGTTGTATTTCTTTTGCAAGGAAAATATCGTCGAATAAAGACGCGAAAGAGATAAGTGTAATCTCAGTTCATGTACTTCATTTGAGTTCCTTTTGTATTATTTTTGTATTTCTTTTGAGTTTCGTTTTAGCCTCATCATTTGAAAGGTTTCGCTATCAGGAGAAAGATATGGAACTGGTCTGGAAAAAAAATCCCAGAGGGCGGTTTGAGAGGAAACTGAACCTGGCGGAAAAAGAAGCCCTGCTTCACGTATTCAGTAATGGGCGTAAACCAGGTCAGGCAGATTTGCGCATTGTGAATATGGTTCTTGACGAGATGGACAGAAAGGAACTGTGGATCAAGTGCGACTGTGTTGACCCGGCCCCTGAAGCTGAAGGCCCATTTAATTGTGAAGTAAACGTAGCCAAATTACGTCATGTAAAGACCACAAGGCCGCATGACGAAAAGTGTCCGCTGTTTCGTCTGAAAAAAGAGAAGGATGCTGACAACACGGTTGTTGAAGGTAAAACAAGCCCACTGAATCCAGTTGGTGGCGATGACTGGCTCCCGGACAAGAAGAAAGATGCCAGAGCTGCCCCCGTGGAAGGACCGGTAGTACCACGTAAGCGCAAGCGTAAAATGCTGAAACCCGTTCCGGCTCTGGGGCGTAAATTACTGACGCTTGTCCAGGCTGCGGGCCTGAACCAACTTGAACTGGTTCCTGAGTACCAAAGCCCTGGGCTTACGGGCGCAATAAGCAGGCTTAAAGACGTGCTGGAAGACCACTCAATGAGCAACGGCACACCTCTGAGCAAGTTATTCAGCTGTGTACCCTGGTTAAGCATCGAGCGTATTGGTTGCATGCTTTCAGATCTGGAAACGACGCTGGGTATCAACAGCCAGAAAAAAGAACCGTGTGTGTATGTCATCGGGATAGCAACAGACGTCAGCCGGGAAGAGGTGATCTTCAGCGTTCGTGGGAAAAACTTCGTGCACCGGCCGGAGGCACGGGTCAGTATCAATGGTGAAAACACATACAATGTCGGCAGCCGCGCCCCTTACTGGACAATTCTGGAATACCGGAGGCGGGGAGATGGTAACGTTTATTGCCATGAAGGCTACGCCCATGCCGCCTACACGCTTGATAATCCAGTACCTGTCGACAGTAACAAGGAGCGTGACACCCTGAAGGTGATCATCAACGCCAGCAGTTATGCCGGCCGTCAACCAAATCATCCGGATGCGATCAGTCTCAGCAAACCCTTGTTCACGACAAAAAGCATCAAGGACGGTGAGGAAGAAGACATCCACCCCGATTTTATCCTGAACGTAGCTCCAGCCAAAGAAAGTTCAGTGACGACCTTCATCATTGAAACGATGGGGTATGAGTCCAGGGACTACATCGAGCGCAAACAGAACACGCACCGCTGGATGGAGCAGGAAGGGGTGCTGTTAACCGATCCTCCGGGTTGGCCTGCGGCTTCAGATAAAACGTTTAATAACGTTCTGCTCAGACACATTTTCACCGCAGGAAAAATTCAGAGATAGCGCTGAGACCGACTTATTTCAGGCAAAGTGTGACAATTAGCCCTCAAGCAGAATTTCAGGATAGGGGATGCTGCTATGTTATCTGTGACAAATGACACTCAGTGCTCAAAGGAATGAGTGACAAGTTACCCTTAGCTAACTGTGACAAATTGCCATTAATCAGCGGTAAAAAATAATATTCTGAGCTGGTGCGAACCATAATTCCAGTACGGTTCGGGTGTGATGGTAGCATCTGTGACAAATTACCCTTAACTTTAGAATCAAAGTGTGACGAACCACCCTCGTGTTTGTGACATCTAACCCTCAGATTCATCCTGGGGTGATTGATGTTATGTCACTGAAGGAAAAGACTATATGAGTAGTCTGACGGCCTTTCTTTTTCTCGATATACGATAGCCGCATTGGCGTTCTGCTGTTGATTTCATCGACACTCGCCTGCAGGAAACGACGGCGGAAGTCTGGCATGCGCTGATAGCTTTGTGGGAGCTGGTAGCGCTCCATGATCCAGTCAATTTTCAAGGATACAACGCCAGAGCCATCCGGCTTACGGTACTGGCATAGCGACTCGTACAGACGCATGGCATAAGGATTGGTGATCTCTTTCGTTTCACTGAGCCGGAACTGTGTAAAACGGTTCTGAAGACCAATGAAGAAAGGGATGAGGTAAGGGTTGATATGTACACTGTACAGTCCTCTGGAAGGGCTGTGGGCACGTTTGATGAACCAGGGAAAGGATTCATATCCCTTTTCTTCACCTGCATCTTCTTCAGGGCGATAAAAGACCACTTCCTTACCCGCGAACCCCTTCAGTGCCTGACGGATATCTTTACTGGCTTCGGCGGAGGTCAGGCCGAAGGTTTCCGCATACTTGGCGACCTGAATTTCACAGATCCCATCATGCTCCTGCAGCGTACCGTCAGATTTTCTGATCTGGTCCACAAAGAGATAAAGCATACGCTTTTGATCGCGGGACAGACTGTATGCCGCCTCAGTCAGTTCGTTTGACTGAACAATTCGCGGGCTATTCTTACGTTTTTTATGGTTGATAACCGCAACTTCCGTCATGACAGATCCGTGTAAAGTGTGACAGATTTTAAGATTGTCACACTAAATAAAAAAGAGTCAACAGGTAGGGGTAACTTTGTGAAATACAGCAGCTTCTGAGGGCAATTTGTCACAGGGTTAAGGGCAATCTGTCACAGTTAAACCGGGGTTTTGAGGGTGATTTGTCACCCTGAAAGGGCAAATTGTCACAAAGATCCTTCTCAAACCCGCATGAATAAAGGGCTGAGGGGCGTTCTAAAAAGGTAAACCTAACAACCTATTAAAAAGATCTTATAAAAATATGTCCGTGGATAAGTGGATAAACCTTAAGGAGCTAACCATTAGAATTCGAGCGTAAGCAGAATTTGTCCGTGCAGTTCCCTGGTGCTTCCTCGCTCACTCGCGGGCTTCGCCCTGTCGTTCGGCTGCGGCGAGCACTACTGGCTCTTTCTGAAAGGCGAAATTTAACTGATCCTCGCAATGGGGATATCTTTCCAGCGTGTCGTGTACGCAGGGGAGAGCATATCGCGTTTCATTTGCCAGGGTGGCGCAGTCCCTCGCCCGGCAAACCAGACCTGTCCCAGACCGGAATGATTAATACCATCGAGAACCTTCATCAGCTCAGCGCTGTGAGGACGTGGTGGACGTTCGTCGAACAACTGCAGCTGCGAAACACCGGAGCCGGTGAAGTCATTTAGCATCACACCGGCTTTAGCATACCGGTGGCCATCCTTCCAGATACGCTCCAGAGCCTTTGTGGCGGCAGCAATGACGTCCCGGGTGTCCTGAGTGGGTGTAAGCAGTTTCTCTGTGGCCACGTTCCCGTAGTAAGGCTCTTTAGCGGCGAACGGAGACGTTTTGATGAAAACGGAGATATGCCGGCAATACTGGTGCTCTTTACGCAGTTTTTCAGAAGCCCGCTCCGCGTATTGACAGATAGCCTGTCGGAGCGAATCGTATTCAGTGACCTTATCGCCAAAGCTGCGGCTGCAGACAATCTGCTGTTTCGTTGGCGGGGCTTCCTCAATCGACATACAGCTTTCCCCGTTCAGTTCCCGCACTGTTCGCTCAAGGACCACGGAGAAGTTTTTCCGGATGAATGCCGGGTTTGTCAGGGCCAGATCAAGCGCGGTCCTGATACCCAGAACATTGAGCTTGCGTGCAATACGGTTTCCCACGCCCCAGATCTCTTCGACCGGCTGCAGTGAAAGCAGTTTTCGTGTTCGCTGCGGATTCCCCCGTGTCAGGGCGAGCACGCCACGAAACTGTTTCCACTCTTTTGAGGCCCACTGGGCTGATTTTGCAAGCGTTTTCGTCGGTCCGGCACCCACTCCGATAGTCAGACGGGTGCAGTCATACACATGCTGGCGCAGCTGTCGGCCGAAGTCTTCCAGAGCCATGCAGTGCTCCACGCCGGTCAGGTCGAGGAACATTTCGTCAATCGAATACTGTTCCACCCTCGGGGCCAGCTCCTCCAGGCAGTTCATCACACGTGCTGACATGGAAGCATAAAGCTCATAATTGCTTGAAAAAGAATATATTTTCACAGGAAAACTTTCTTTTTTCATCTGGAACCACGGGGTGCCCATTTTGATCCAGGGCTTCGCCTCGGCACTTCTCGCGATCACGCAGCCGTCGTTATTACTGAGGCAGACAATGGGCTTTCCTTTCAAATCCGGGCGGAAAACACGTTCACAGCTGGCATAAAAGCTGTTCACATCGGCCAGGGCAAACATCAGTACATCTCCCGGGGACGGTGAATGATGTGCGTGACGACGCCAAAGATATCCAGATCGTCCGGGTCGGGATAAATCGGCGACCAGGCGTCGTTCATGGGCTGTAGTGTCAGCCGTGGTGTCAGCAGAAGCCGTTTGATTGTAAATTCCCCCTGCACGCTGGCCACAACGATATCGCCGTGCCGGGGCTTCTCTGCGCTGTCCACAACCAGCAGATCGCCATTGTAAAGGCTGCCGTCGGACATACTGTCACCACTGGCACGCAGGTAGTAGGTCGCGCTCGGATGTCGTATGCAGTAATCATGGAGATCCAGATCGGACTCGACATAGTCAGCTGCAGGGCTGGGAAAACCGCAGCTGGCCAGGTCTGCAAACAACGGATGGGCCTGCGGCGGGAGTTCTTTTCCGGTACTGAAAATCTGCAATTTCATCTTTCCTCCTGACGTTTAAATATACTGGTTATAATTACAGTATATTTGACAGCATCGCGATAATCCAGCTCACCTGTGACACGAACACAATGAGTAACTTAAGTAGCTCAAAATGATAGAAAATATCATTCTGATATTTTCATCTTTCTCATAATGAGAAATAAGGCTTTTATTTTTTCATTTTGCTCTTATAATTAGTATCAAAGTGAGTTTAATTGACGGAGCATAATGATGAATATTTACTGCGATGATGGTTCAACTAATGTTAAGCTGGCATGGTTTGAAGGAAACGAGCTGCAGACCCGGGTCTCTGCTAACTCCTTCCGGCATGGCTGGAAAGTGGCGGAATTCAGTGCAGCAACGTTCAACTATCAGGTGGGCACGCTGAAATACACATGGGACAGCGTCAGTCGTGATGCCATCCCGACAACAAACGTGGAATATCAGTACGGTGATCTCAACCTGCTGGCCGTGCATCATGCGCTGCTGAACAGTGGACTTGATCCACAGCCGGTGAATCTGACCGTGACGCTGCCCCTGAGTGAGTATTATGACGGTGACTGCCAGCGGAACGAGGAGAACATTCGACGTAAACGGGAAAACCTGATGCGTGAGCTGGTTCTGAACAAGGGCAGGGCATTTACCGTAACGGATGTGAAGGTTATGCCGGAATCACTGCCGGCGGCGTTCTCCCGGCTCGCTGAACTGAAGCCCGGACCTGCTGAGACCACCCTGATTATCGATCTCGGTGGAACCACACTCGATGCCGGTGTGATTGTTGGACAGTTCGATGATATCAGTGCGGTACACGGTAATCCGTCTGTCGGCGTGTCACAGGTCACCCGGGCAACTGCGGGCGCACTGCGTGCTGCAGACAGCGAAACCAGCGCGCTCATTGCTGACACGGTCATCCGCAACCGCAATGATCGCCAGTATCTGCAGCGAGTGATCAACGATGCCGGTAAAATTGACGATGTTCTGAGTAAAATTACAGAGGCGATCACCTCCCTGGGCGCGCGAGTCACCAGTGAGCTGACGGCCTTCAGGAACGTTAACCGGGTATTCCTGGTCGGGGGAGGGGCGTCCCTCATTGAAGAGGCTATCCGTCAGGCCTGGCCTCTGGCTCCTGACCGTATTGAGGTTATAGGTGATCCACAGCTGGCGCTGGCCAGAGAGATTGCCCTTTACAACAGAGAGGACTAAACGTGCCGGACGGCCAGTATTCTTTCTATCTGCACAGCGATAACTACACCGACATTGCGGCGATGGCGACCATCAGCACCATCTCACAGCCTCTGCGCGGTGACTTCATCCGGACCGCCGCCACTGCCGGGGCGGTGATGTACCAGACTGATGCCCGTTTACCGGCGCTGCTCCCGGTGTTTTTTGACGGGCAGCTGAGCGCCATCCGGCTTTCCGCCGTGATGGCCCTGGTTTCCGGCACCTGGTCTTCACTCTCCGGACTTCCTGATGAGACGGATGGCGGCGTGGCAGCTCTGGCCATGTCACCGGGGACGGAATACCAGCGCCGGCGCTACACCCTGACGCTTCAGAATGACCGGAGCAGTGAACGGGTGGAAAATGTGCTGACGGGAGTGTCATCCCGCCTGCGTGGAGATCTGCTGAGAAATCTGATTATCACCGGTCTGGCTCTGCACACGACAGCACCAGATCTGCCGCGTCTGCTGGCCAGCATGCCGGTACCGCCCGCCACGATCAGCGAGCTGCAGGTTCTGGTTCAGCAGATGGCCGGTATTGCTGGCGTGTGTAAGGCTGCGGCACCGGAGAAACCGGCAGCGTCTGCTGCGCCGGTATCCGGAACTGAAACTGCCGGGATAAAGAAAAATATGCGACGGGCATTCGGAGACTAAAACATGTCAGTGATTAAACGAACGGCAGAGAAGTTCATTCACAACTTTCTGCGCGCCCGGAACGTCCCTGAATCTCAGTGGACGGATCTGGTTAAAAAGATCGGTAGCGGAATGATACTGGCAGGCGTGGCAGTTGTGGTTCCCGGCGTTCTGGTTGATAACATCTCCCTGCCGGTGGCAATCGCGATGCAGATCTGCTAC